>JAEZLB010000300.1 GCA_023435945.1 Pseudomonadota bacterium
TCCGGTATGACGTCGGAAATGCTATTCCGGTAAGCGCACAAGCGGTACACCAGAGTTTTGGCAATATCCTTGATGACCGCAAAACCACCGGCCATGTCGCCGTATAAGGTGCAGTACCCCACTGCGATTTCGCTCTTGTTGCCGGTGGTCAGAACAATGGAGCCATACTTGTTCGACAGTGCCATCAGCAGCGTACCGCGTATGCGGGCCTGAATATTTTCTTCGGTCGTATCTTCCGCCAAACCGCGGAACTCTTCAGCCAGGGTATTACGGAAAGCGTCAAAACAATCAGCAATGGGTATTTCATCGTAGCGCACACCGACACGCCTGACCATATCACGCGAATCGATCTTGGAGATATCGGCGGTGTACGGCGAAGGCATCATGATAGCCCTTACCTTGTCCGCCCCCAGCGCATCGACGGCAATCGCCAGCGTCAGGGCCGAATCGACGCCGCCTGACATGCCGATCAGCGCACCGGGGAAACCATTCTTGCCGATATAGTCGCGCACACCCAGGACCAATGCCTCATACACCTGGGCTTCCAGCGAACCCGGTACCTCCAGCAGGGAAGCCTGCGGTTGGGGACCGTCGAAACTCACCATGCGCAAATCTTCCTGGCAGTGTTTCATCAGAGCGCAGACGTTGCCGGCCGCATCCATGACGAAGGAATTGCCATCGAAAATCAGCTCATCCTGCCCGCCTATCATGTTCACGTAAACCAGGCTCAAGCCTTGTGATATCACATTGGTGCGCATGACCTCGTAACGCACCGCCTGCTTGCTCATGTGATAGGGCGAGGCATTCAGGCTCAACAATATCTCGGCACCCATCTCCCGCGCTCGGGCAGCGGTGGAAGGGAACCAGTTGTCTTCGCAGATATTGATCGCAAAGCGCAGGCCTTTTACCTCGAATACGCAAGGCTGCTCGCTGGATGCAAAGTAACGCTTTTCGTCGAACACCGTTGTATTGGGCAACTCATATTTGCAGTAGGTATGCGCGACCTTGCCATTGACGAGTACCGAGGCTGCGTTGAAATTCGCACCTTCGTGGCGCAGAGGGTGGCCCACGACCACATGCACATCCTTCAGGTCCGCCATCTCCTTCGCCAGGGCATCCAAAGCCTGTTCAGATGCCTCGTAAAAAGAATCGCGCAACAGCAGGTCTTCCGGCGGATAGCCTACCAGCCCAAGCTCCGGGGTCAAGACAACATCAGCCCCCAGTTCAGCGGCACGGCGCGCAACAAGGGCTATCTTTGCCAGATTGGCGGAAATATCCCCAACAATGCAGTTCAACTGAGCGAGTGCAACTTGTACGGTCATGATGGTGGTGCAATTGAAAATCAGGATCAAATTATCGCACGTGATGGCCACTTTCACGCTGCGCTGAAGCAAGTTCAACCGGCAGATACTGTTCCATCGCCTGATCCGGAAGTTACCGCCCCTGCCCTGCTCCGCCTGCGCATTTTGCGTACAATGCTCTCTGGCGGTCTGCTCCCAGGTCCCGCCATGCAAACAAAGGAAATGGATGTCGGATCAGCGTTACGAATGCCGCTTGCTTGCCTCGCTCGATGAAGTGGATGCCCAGTCCTGGGATGCGCTTGTGGCAATGATGGCGGATCGCAATCCCTTTCTTTCTCATGCCTTTCTCCATGCCTTGCAGGCATCCGGCTGCGCCACCGCCGGCACAGGCTGGCACCCCCGCTTCATCACCCTATGGAGTGGCAAGGAATTGCATGCCGCCATGCCGCTTTACCTGAAGGAGCATTCCTATGGAGAATATGTATTCGACTGGGCATGGGCCGATGCCTATCACCGTCACGGCCTGGAATACTATCCCAAGCTCCTGTCGGCAATCCCGTTCACGCCGGTCATGGGCAGCCGCTTGCTGGCTCGCGATACACCTGCCCGGAAGGCCTTGATTGCCGCACTCAGGGCATCGCAGCAGGAACTGGGGCTGTCATCCACCCACGTGCTGTTTCTCCCGACGAATGAAGCCCAAGATTTGCAGGAAGCAGGCTTCCTGCTAAGGTCCGGCGTGCAGTTTCATTGGCTGAATCGAGGCTACGAAAGCTTTGAGGATTTCCTCTCCACGCTGGAAGCAAAGAAGCGCAAGAACATCCGCGCAGAGCGCCGCAAGGTCAGAGAAGCCGGGATTGGTTTTCGCCACTTGTCAGGCCATGAAGCTAGCAAAGCGGACTGGGCTTTTTTCAAGCGCTGCTACGACCGCACCTATGCAGAACACCGATCCACGCCCTATCTGAACCTGGACTTTTTCCTGCGCATCGCCGCCAAACTGCCGGAACAGCTGCTGCTTGTCATCGCCGAGCGTGCAGGCAAGCCAATTGCCGCCTCCCTGTTCTTCCGCGATGACAAAACACTGTACGGCCGCTACTGGGGAGCCCAGGAACATCACGCCTGCCTGCATTTCGAAGCGGCCTATTACCAAGGCATTGACTACTGCATTGCGCATCGTCTTCCCTGCTTCGAAGGTGGCGCACAGGGGGAACACAAACTGGCACGCGGCTTTGAACCCCAAAAAACATTATCTGCACACTGGCTGGCTCATCCGGTTTTTGCCGATGCGGTCGAGCAATTCCTGGAAAGAGAAAGCGCAGGGATCACGGAGTACGTGCAAGAACTAAATGAGCACCTGCCCTATCGTCATTCCTGACGAAAACGGGAAGCTTCATACCTACACTATTCTTACGGCATCGACAAAGCACTGTGGCGGAATGACGTCAAAACATCGCAGCAACTTGCAATTTAAATAATATTTAGCCATGCTAATACTGTTTCTTCACAGCCATAAGCTATGCTGTGTGGCATAGGAAAAATGTGATTCTTGTTTCCGTTTCTACAGGCCAAGGCCCATGCAAGTAAGCTCCCCTCTGTTACCTCCTGCAGATGCTCCCGCCATCAACCGGATAGGACGTTTTCATATTCTGCGAGAACTTGGACGCGGCATCGTGGGCGCTGTCTATCTTGCTCACGACCCGATCATAGACCGCAAGATCGCCATCAAAACCTTTAATCCCGGCCTGCATCCCATAGAACGCAAGCAGCATGCGGAAGAGTTCGTGAATGAAGCGCGTGCTGCCGGCCGACTTTCACATCAGGGGATTGTCACTATCTACGATGCCTCGACCGAAAACGGAACGGCATGGATCGCGATGGCTTATCTGAACGGAAAAACCTTGAACAAGTGGCTGGAGGCTGGGCATTTGTTCAGTTTCGAGGATATTGCATCCATCATCTGGCGCGCGACCGATGCACTCGATCACGCTCATCAGCACGGCGTGATTCATCGCGATATCAAGCCCGGCAATATTTTCCTGGACGACAAGCTCAGACCTGTGCTGGTCGACTTTGGCATTGCACGGTCGCCTGATCGCATTTCCAGCTCCTGGTGGACCAATGACCAGACCTATACGCTGTCCGGCAACAATTTGCTGGGCACCCCGCATTACATGTCGCCTGAACAGGCGCTGGGCCAGCAGATCGACGCACGTACTGATATTTACTCCATCGGCGTGGTGATGTATGAAATGTTGTGCGGTCAGAAGCCCTTCCAAACCGACAACTGGGTGGAACTGCTGGAAATGTTGCGCTCGAAATCTCCTATCGCTCCCCACCGTATCAATCCGGTGGTACCTGTGGAGCTTTCCCGGATCACGATGAAGGCGATGGCCAAACGTTCATCGATGCGTTACCAGCGTGCCGAGGATATGGTAAAAGATTTGCGGCATTATCTAATCCGCCAGCGCCGTCGGCGTGGCCTGCCCGGCCTGGACATTTCTCGCCTCAATCCATTTCGAGCCTGGTCCCAACGCAGCAAAACCTAAGCAATGGCGTTAGGGCTAAGTGTGACCGCACTCCTATCCCAAGTGCTTCTGTACTTCCAAGTGCGGCGCTGGATTCACTGCCATCCGACACCCTGATTCCTCTCTGAAAAAACAAACGGCGCTAAAGCGCCGTTTGTTTTTAAAATCTTTCGCAGTCGTTATGCTGGCTTCGATTCACTTTTGTAGCTATCCACGCCAGACAGAATTTCCGCCTTCGCTTCTTCAGGACCATACCAACCGTCGATCTTGACCCACTTGCCGGCTTCCAGATCCTTATAGTGCTCGAAGAAATGCTGAATCTGCTTCAAGCGCAGTTCGTTCATGTCTTCCGGTTTTTGCCAGTGTTTGTAGATCGGCAGGATTTTATCGGCAGGCACTGCCAGAATCTTGGAGTCCTCACCACCGTCATCGGTCATTTTCAGAACGCCAATGGCACGGCAACGTACAACCACGCCTGGAATCAGGGGGAATGGAGTAATAACCAGCACGTCGACCGGATCGCCATCCTTGGCCAGCGTCTGCGGAATATAGCCGTAATTGCAAGGATAATGCATGGCGGTCCCCATGAAGCGATCCACGAAGATCGCACCGGTTTCCTTGTCCACTTCATACTTGATGGGATCCGCATTCATCGGAATTTCGATGATCACGTTGAAATCGTTAGGCAGATCACGACCGGGAGGTACGCTATTCAAACTCATGCTGTGACTCGTCTCTCAGGAGGAATAAAGCCGGGATTATAGCGTAAGGAAAAGGCGCGCTCACGCATAACTATGTGAGCGCACGCAAGCAATAACATGGGGAATTAAAAAGAAAGCGCCGTTCAATCCTGTGTCAGCTGCGCACTTTTCTTGTAGTGTTCTGCAGCTTCTTCTGCATGACCAAGCGATTCATGCAGCTCGGCAAGCTTCAGATGGGCCAGTTGCAACAAATTGTTGTCGCTGGTTTCATCTACCACTTGCTCCAGATGGCGCTGTGCCTTGCCCCACAGTTTCTGTTTCAGGCAAAGCGTGCCCAGGCTGAGCGTAAGTTCAAGATCGTAGGGACGTTGCCGCACCCATGCCTCGCAACGCTCGATTTGTGCCAGCAGCGCCGGCGAACCGGTCTCGGCGGCGCAAACGCGATAGGTGCGTACCAGGCGGTCATCCCACTCTTTAGCCAGCGCCGCTTCGATGATGGCACGCGCTTCCGCATTCATCTCGCGAGCGTGGAAAGCATCCGCTGCACGCTTGGCAACAAAAGGAGTGGTCTTTTCTGTGGCGGGAATATCATTCCAGATCGCCCGCAAGGATTCGGAGTCCTGGCCTGCATCGCCGAGCAAATGTTCGTAAGCCAATTCACGCAAACGCAGGGACAAGGCCGGATTGAGCGCCTTGTTCTTGTCGAGCTGGCGCACCAGCCGCAGTACTTCACTCCAGTTGCTCATTCCCTGGTTGGCCTTCAGAGCCAGGCGCAGGGCATGGATGTGGCGGGCGCCGCTTGCGTTCAGCTCATCCACGACTTCCAGCGCCCTGTCGGATTGACGCTCGTCGGTCAGCATTTCCAGCGATGTCATCAGGCGTGCCGTACGCAGGAATTCGTCATCCTTGATTTTTGCCAGCCACTCATCGCGTCGCTCAGGCTGCTGCATGTGATGCGCAGCACGGGCTGCGATCAAGGCGGCCACTCCTGCATTCTCCTGCTGGCTGGCCGCACGCACGGCTGCCTTTTCCGACTGTCCGAAGCGTCCCTCGAACAAGGACTTCACGGAATCACGCAAGGCACGATTGCTTTCACGTTCGCGTTTGTTGCGACGATAGATTGCCACTCGCTGCGGCATCCCCAGTGTCATGCTGACCACCTTGAATACGGTGTACAGCAGGACGAAGGTCGCTATTGCCAGCAACAGGAAGAAATTCAGCGACATGTCGATCCGATAAGGCGGATAGAACAGGACGACATTGCCGGGATTGATGCGAGCCGCCATTGCCAGGCCAATTGCGGCGGCAAGAACAACGATGAGCCAGATTAATGCGCGCATATCGGTAAGAATCCTTAGCCTGGGCGGGCGTTATTGCTTGGTTTTATGTGTGCGAATTGCATTCAGGCTGTCCGCAAGGGTTGGCATTTCTATGACCAGATTGCTGGCCTGAATTTGCTTGAGCAATTCCTGCACGGTTTGGGTTTGCTTGGCGTGCGTATCGAAATACTTGGAGATCGCATCCTGTGCAGCGCTCATATCATTGCGGAATGCCGTCTCATTACGCGCAAGCAGCGCCTGGCGTGCATTAAGCAGCCTGAGCTTCAGATTCTCACGCGCAAAATAGGCATGGGATGGTGACATGAGCAAGGCATCCGGCGTATCGACGCGCCTGACCTGCACAATTTGACGTACCTCCATCCACAATTCATGCGTCAGGCTGTCCCAAGCACGCTCGGCACGGGCCAGCCATTCATTCAGGCGGCCTTCCGTGGTATCAGCTTCTGCCTCTCCCGGTGCATTACCCGTGAAACGCTGGACCTTCTGCTCGGTAATCGGTACTGACGGCTTCTCGTCCGACAGCAAGGGCATGGTGTCGATCCGGGCAATCGCGCTATCCAGTCTCAATGCAATACTGCTCAGATCGACTGCGGGCAGCGACTGCAACACTTCCAGGTCCCTGGCTATCGCCCGGCGAATGATGACAAACTGGGCATTTTCATACTGGGCCAGCTTGGCATCTGCATTCTGCAAGGCGATCAGGGCGCCACGCACATTACCCGCCAGTTGCAGTTGCTGACTAGCCGTGGACAGCACCTGCTCGATTTCGGCCAACACCCAGTCATCCCGAGTCTTGGACAAATCCTGATAAAGCTGCTCGATCGCCGCCCATTGCCCCTGCGCTTCCAGCTGCTTGTTTTCCAGGCCGTTCACCTTGGCCTGCAATTGCTGGAGTTGACCTTGAACCGCTTTGGCGGTCTCGCGGGTCTCGTTGGCCACCCCCTCTCCGGCATGGAGACGACGCGTCACTTCCTGCCTCAAGCTGCTGATTTCGGATTGCATGCTCCACCACCCTGCCCCCAAAGCGGCAGCCAGGGCCACTATTAATATATAGGGGACCGCCTGGGAATTGGACGCCTTGGATGGTTTTTCCGAAGCGGACTGCTTTTCGGAAACAGGCGCGGCTGTCTTGGCCTCTGGCTCCTTATTCTCGGCCGGCAAGGACGCTGGCGGGATCGCAGATTCGTTGGATGAAGGATTTTCGTTCATGGTCTGCATTGTAACGCGGCAATTACGGATTCGTCGCCTGATCCGGTCAAGGTAATGTTCTGAAAGCCCAGGGAGCGGGCTATTTCCGCTATTCGCGCATGAGGGATGATCAGATGCTGCTGCTGAACACGCGCCAGACCCAGCTCGCTGCCTACGGATTCGACCATGCCCACCAGATAGCGCAAGGCTTCCGAACTGGTCACTATCC
>JAEZLB010000350.1 GCA_023435945.1 Pseudomonadota bacterium
TTAAAGCTGACGGATCGGAGGCAGCATTAAGGAGACATTATGCTTCTGGGACTTTCACTACTTTATGTCGGGGCAGTGCTGTTTCTCAATGGTTTGTGGTTGCTGAATCGTATCGGTGACCGCGAAATATGGGTGATCAATATATTCTCCGGCGGCTTGACTCTCCTCGTTGCGTTATACATGGCATTCAATGGAGATGCAGATGCCGCTTCGATCAAAGGTGCAGCACTCACCCTTTTATTCTCTTTTACTTATTTCTGGGTGGCTTTAAATCGCTTCAATGGCGCAGATGGGCGGGGACTGGGGTGGTTCAGTCTTTTTGTCGCCATTACTGTGGTGCCGGTTGCATTTGATACGCTGCGCAATGCCAGCTCGACGTGGGAAGTCTGGTTTGGATTGAGCTGGGCAGCTTGGGCGATATTGTGGTTTATGTTTTTCCTGCTGCTTGCGCTGCAAAAGAGCATTGCACGACCAACTGGCCTGCTTGCAGTGGCGTGCGGAATCGCTACGGGGTGGCTGCCAGGTTACCTCCTGCTCGATGGCGTTCTGGCGTAATTAGAGAGCACCTCTAGTAGGCGCGCAGAGGCCCGGCAATAAAAAAGCGACCTTGGTCGCTTTTTTATTGGAAGTCAGCATTTTCTGCCATGAATCGGGTTCGCAGGAAATTTAAGGGGGCAAGTTAAAAAGCGCTTTCATAGCAGAACAATACCTGCAGGACCCATTCAAACTACCTGAGTGGGGGGGAGGTGCAGTTATTACATCCTTGAAATTCCGAATCGGAAATGGCTGCTTTCACCAGCAAGCAGAGAAGGAAGAATGACTCCTTGCGAGCTGTCTGCGAGGATGCGTGCGGAGAGCCGGATATTCCTGTCTGCGATGCCGGGCATAGGGCAGACATGGAAGTAGATGATCTTAAGCAAAAGCAGGCGCAACCATAGCCGCTTTGAAAAAGTCCCGGTTATACCATTCTGGGCAGGCCCAGACTGTAAGAAGGTGAGGGTAATAGACTCATCATTTCCAATAGGAGGCAGCGATGAAAATCCATGAAATCAAGGAAGGCTTGTCCACTTTCCAGGATTCTTTGGCAGATGGGTGGAATCATGTGAGTCAGGCCGCTTCAAGTGCCCTGACACGATTCAGGCCGGGCGAGCAGACCAAGCTGCCCGATAAAACCAAGGTGGACGACATGTTTTATATTCCATCAGGCACCTGGTCCATGCTGGGTGGAAATGTGTTTGAAGACGAGAGCAGGGTAGTCGTGCAACTGGAGGTGCCTGGTCTGGAGAAGGAAGATCTGGTGGTGGAGGTACAAGGAAGCAACCTCGTTGTGCGTGGCGAGAAGCGTTTTCGCGCTGAGACCAGCGAAGGGCGTTATCGCGTACTGCAATGTGCGTATGGAAGCTTTCAGCGAATTGTTCCTTTGCCTGCTACCGTGAGAGGCGAGCAAGCCAAGGCTGCCTATGTCAATGGCGTTGTGCGGGTGGAGTTGCCTAAGGCGGAAATACGGCCTCCCCAGACCATAGAAATCGAGGACAACTAATTTCATTTAAGAAGAATGAGCCGGTGGCAAGATGGGGGAAGGAGGGATGTGCTTCCAAAAAGCTTTGTTTGAGGCGCAAACATGAGCCATCTTGCTCTTAAATTCAGGAAAGGGGGCACTACGGTTGACGAAAAAAAATAAAGCTATATACTCGGGCTATCACTACCTCAATCAGATATCAACCCCCTAATGAACAAAACAGCCATTCTTTCGAATAGCCTCTGTTCATCCCTGTCTCAGGGAGGGTTGCGCACGTCCGTACTAGAAGCGGCTTATGAATTGGCTGTTGCAGCCATTCAGGGCCTTCAGACTGGCCTTCTTCAATCTCTGGCGCGAGGCCACGCCTTCCTCACTTTTGCTCGGCGAGTGACACGCTAAACCCCACAGGGGTTTTCCATCACTCCCGAGCACACCAACCTTTTTCCATTAACTTTTGATAGCTATTTTTTAGCTGGTTGATGCCATTCGTCAGCAAAACGAATGCGGTAAAAGGAGGCATGCATGCAAAACGAAATTACCCGGCCTCAATGGAAGGTTTACACCAATTCGGCTTTGGCTGATAGCAAGGCTATTCGCGAGAGCACGAAAAGGCTGCTAATGATCACGGACTTTTCGCAGAATGCGGAACACGCTGAAGGGAGGGCCGCCATGCTGAGCATGGAGCTGAATAATCAGCCGCTGGAAATCATGGCTATCGGCAGCGGCGGAAGCGGAACGGATTCGGGTTCTCATCGCCTGGTAGCGATAGGAGATGCCAAGCCAGAATCCGTGGGCAATATTGAAAGCGGACTGCGCGATGTGGCCCACCGCCTGAGCAAGTGGGAAAAACTGGCTTATATCTGCTCGATCCGCTTCGGCAATCCGGTTTCCGGAATTGTAGACAGGGCCGAGGAGATGGATGCCTTTGTCACTGTAATTGGTTCTTATGGCGGCACCATTGCAACCAATCTGACACGCGGTTACAGCACGATAGATGTCGTTCGAGCGGTTACCCGTCCAGTGCTGGTGGTCAAGCAGGAGCCGCTTGAGTCCTACCGCAAGGTATTAATTGCCACCGATTTTTCGGAGGCTTCCCTGCAGGCGGCAAGAGTGGCGATGACATTGGCACCCCAGGCGGAATTCGAATTGCTGCATGTGATTGAAGATAGCCGGCTGATGACGATTTCCAGCGAAGTGGAAACCAATGAGAGCAGAGTGGAGCGGCGGATTGAAGAGGACGAGGCTGCTAAATTCCGCCTTGCCCAACTGGTTCCGGAGCTGAAGCTGGATGCCGGGCAGGTGTCACTGGTCGTAAGACATGGTTTTCCCTCCGGAATCGTTCACGCGCGGGCCAGGGAAATCGGTGCCGACCTGGTGGCGTACGGAAAGGTCTCCTGCTCCGATGGATACAACCAGACGCTGGGCAGTGTGGCGATGGGATTGCTGGTGCAAAGCACCTGCGATGTGCTGATGGCTTGTGAGACCGGGGATGGGGGCGGCGACACCAAACCTGCCGCGTGATGGGCTTCAGTAACGCCTGTAACGGGTTTCTGAAAGATCTGAAGGAGCCTCGTCAATGGCATGGTTGTCGGAAAGGGGGAGATTTGATATCCGCATTAGTAGACCGGTGCCCGGACGCGGAAGGCATTGCAAAGTCCTGGGTTTCATTCATTAAAAAACGACTATTCAAAGTGGAAAATATGACCAAAATTGTTTTATCTTCATTCGATGTTGAGCGCATCGAAGCGCTGGTGGATACGCTGCCAGATTCGGAAGAGCCGGTGGCAATGGCTTTGCTTGATGAAATCAAGCGTGCGGAGATAGTGGAGCCGCGCAATGTTCCGCCGAATGTGGTGACGATGAACTCGCAGGTGCGCGCGCTCATTGAATCCACAGGCCTGGAACTGAGCTTGACGCTGGTTTATCCCAAGGATATTCAGACCGATGGCAATACCGTTTCGATACTGGCTCCTGTCGGCAGTGCGCTGCTGGGTTTGTCGGTGGGCGACTCGATAGACTGGTCCGGTCCGACTGGCCAGAACATCAAGGTTAGAGTGGTCGACCTGCTGTATCAGCCTGAGCGCAGCGGTGATTATCATTTGTAATCCGGAGGTGCATCCGGTTATTCATGAGGTGCGTGTCGCATGGATCTGAGTACGAATTTCCTCAGGGCTAAGCGGCCCTGCACAGACGGTTTCCGCTGGTTCCTGAAACGCTTCCGGGAAGGCAGTGACTATCAGGAGTTGCTGGATGCGCTGGTGGAAGACGGTCGGGTGGAGGATGCGCTTTGGGTGCTGAATCAGTTCGGTCACACTGATGAGGTGTTAGCCGTCGATTCGCTGGAGGCGGCGGCTATCGTGTTTGCCGGTACGCTGGAAGTGCGCGGCAATATCGAGACCGATGGGTTGCTGGTTGCGGGCCGCACGATCCGTGCCGGAGGAAGTATCCGTGCCGGTGGCGCGCTGGTTGCCGGTGAAGACATCATTGCCGGCGGCGGCATACGTTGCAGCGAGAGGCTGCAGGTCGACGGCCATGTGCGTGCCGGATGGGGCGTGGATGTCCAGGGACCTATCAAGTGCGGTGGCGATATGCGGGTCACGTGGGATCTGTACTGCGACAGCGAAATCGCGGTACAGGGAAGTGCCACGATAGGAAAGGACCTGGTCACCAAAGGGTCGATCCACTGCGGCAAGGGCCTGCGTACCGGCGGTGCGGTCAAATGCCTGGAGAATGTTTTCACCGGATATGGTATCGATGCTGCCGGCACGATCTTTTGCCATGGCCATCTGGAAGCGCAATGGGGTATCAAAAGCGGCGAATTCATCATTGCCAATGGCAGCATACGTGCCGGCGAGAGTCTGTATGCCATCGAGGAGATACAGGCCGGGGTTGGTTATGGCATCTATGCGGGGACTCATGTGCGGGTCGATGCATGGGAGGCCAGTGCTCAGGTACGAGCGCGCTGCAAGCCCGAGCGCCTGATGAGCGGATGCTGGATGGAAGAAATTCCGGCGCTATAACAGCACTTGCCGACCGTGTCCGGATTGCGGGCAGCGCAGGACGTGCAGCCGGAATACAGGCTCCAAGCCGCCCGGAAGCGGAGGCCGGTTCCGGCATTTACGCTTCCGGCACGAATGCGGCACAACACTTAGCGGAATCGCGACCGTCTCATGGCATCAAGGCTAAAGGAGCCGGCTCCCATCAGGCTGATGACGATGCCGCTCATCAGGTAGAAGATCTGCAATTCCAATGCATGTCCGCCGGTCTGCGTGAATTGCCAGAGCTGATGCGCATGGACCAGGTAAATGGCGAAACACATGTTTACCGCCAGGATCAGGCCGGCAAAGCGCGTAAACAGGCCGATGATCAGGAGAATCGGCACAATGATTTCTCCTACATAGACCATGTATGCGAGGATGCCAGGCAATCCCTTGGCCTCCAGCATGCCGGCAATCTTGCCTACACCTCCCAGTTTGGCCAATCCATGCGGCAGCAGGAGCAGGGCCGCCGTCAGGCGAAGCAATAATTTGCCGCTGTCTTCTTTAGTCATGTTCTTTTCCTTTTGAAGGCACTTCTTCGCTATAAAGCGGAATCCGGTTTGCGAGAGAGTCGGGGCAATAGTAATAATGCCTATCCCTCACAGTACCTATCCCGTTATCCGCCCTGCAGAATGAGAGAGACTCTTTTTCTGTCTGCGTCATGGCGCGGTGCATGAGCTGTCGGAATTATCTCACTTCCAGGCGCGCAATTCATGTGCTTCAGTGCGATTCGATCAGGCTGGCACACGCCGACAGGCGCTATACTTCCAGATCGATTCATAATGCAGTGACTGCCCCAAGCTTCCAGCATGCCCGATACCGCATTTCCTTCCGCTACATCCAGAAACATACGCAGCATTGTCATCGGCCTGATGCTGGTCATATTGCTGGGTGCACTCGATATGACCATCGTGTCCGTGTCCTTGCCGCAGATGGCCAATGACCTCGGAAGCGCTTCGATGCTGGCATGGGTGGTGTCAGGTTATCTGATTTCTTCGACCGTGGTGACGCCGGTGTATGGCAAGCTCGGCGATCTGTACGGGCGGCGCATGCTGTTATCCATCGCCGTGTTGATTTTTCTGGTGGCCTCCATAGGTTGTGCGCTGGCACAGAGCATGCCCATGCTGGTATTGGCGCGCATACTGCAAGGCATCGGTGGGGGCGGGCTGATTTCCACTGCGCAGGCCATCATAGGCGAGGTGGTTCCCTTGCGTGAGCGCGGCCGCTACCAGGGGTACGTATCTGTCGTTTATGCCCTAGCCAGTGTCGGTGGACCGGTGTTAGGTGGCTACCTGACTTATCTGATGTCATGGCGCTGGATATTCTGGATCAATCTGCCGCTTGGCATCCTGGCCCTGTGGGTTGCGCGGCGCGCACTCAAGGATTTGCCAGTGCCTGGCGTCAGGCTGCCCATCGATTATTTCGGGGCCTTGCTGCTGACCGCCGGCCTTAGTTTGCTGCTGATAGCGATCACACGCGTCGGTCACGGCATTCCCTTATTGTCGCTCGATACGGTGTGGCTGGTCTGTGTAGCGGTGATTCTGATCGCGGTGTTCGTGCGGCATGAGAAACGCACCGCGGAGCCGCTGATTGCTCCGTCGCTGTTCAAGATTCGTACCGTCTGGGTGAGTTGCAGCATACTTTTCATCAGCTTCTTTGTGGTGATCTCCATCTCTGTGCTGATTCCCTATGGCATGCAGATGCTGGATGGCATAGGGCCGGACACGGCAGCCTTGCAACTGATCGCGTTTTCGCTTGCAATTCCTGCGGGTGCTTTCGTCGGCGGACGCCGGATGACGCATAGTGGGCGTTATAAACCCCTGCAATTGCTGGGAACCGCTTTGCTGCCGGTGGGCATGCTGGTGCTCGCTTATCTGGGGCCACACGCGACACTCAAGACGGGAATGGCACTGGCATTGACGGGTATTGCCGTAGGCATGACCTTGCCTTCCTCGCTGGTGGCGGTGCAAAACGCGGTTCCGCCCAAGGATATCGGCATTGCGACGGCCATGACCGCCTTGTTCCGCAGCATGGGCGGAGCGATAGGGGTCGCCCTGCTC
>JAEZLB010000353.1 GCA_023435945.1 Pseudomonadota bacterium
CTGCGATGAGGATGAGATCGCGCCAGGAGAAGCCGTGGCCGAAGAGCTCGAAGATGGGCGTCGTCAGCCTGACGATGGCGGCAATGGTGAACAGCAGCAGCAAGCGCAGCACCAGCGCCGCCGAGATGCCGATCCTGCGCGCCATCTCGCGCTGCTCCTCCGGCAGCTTGTTGGTGAGAATGGCGATGAAGATGAGATTGTCGATGCCGAGCACGACTTCCATCACGATCAGCGTGACGAGTGCGATCCAGGCGGCGGGATCGGAGGCGAGGGCGAGAATGGCGTCCATTGTTCTGGATGGGTCCTGCTGGCGTGCCGAGATGCCCCGAAGGGGGTTGGCGGTGCAGGTAATGCCGCATCGGGGCGAGTGCAATGGAGGACCGGCAACACCGCGCGGCCATCTGAAGCGCGGAGGTGAGGGGCCTCCGCGATCCGCGACCTCATCTGGCGACGGCGGACAGCCTCTCGCCCCCCCGAGCAGCACTTCCGCCATCTCAGCGGGATGCAGGCGACGTCTTCTCGCGCTGCGTTACCTATCGACCACACAAATGCTCAAACCGGAACAACGCCAGAGCCGCATAACTCATTGATAGCACGAAGTTTTAAACTCCGTTTCCGGACCATCACGCAATCCGCGCTCCACGGCCGGTTCCGCACCGGTGCCACAAAGTCTGCCTAACTCCTCGCCCGTAAGCTGGAACGCATGTGGCCTGAGGGGGAGTGCCGTTCCCGATCAGGAGGACTTGATATGAAGTTGTTGCGAGGGGGAGTTATCGGACCGGCGGTTGTGGCCGCGTGCCTGAGTATGGCCGCAGTCTCTGCAACCGCAGCCGATCTGGGCGGTCGTCGTTACCAAGAGCCGCCGCTCGATCTCCCGTTCAACTCGGTCTGGAAGGGCCTCTACGGCGGCGTGCACCTCGGCTACGGCGAGGACTGGCACGCTGACGGCGCCGTCGGCGGTGCCCAGCTTGGCTACAACTGGCAGGCCGGCAGTTTCGTCTACGGCCTGGAGGCCGACGCTTCGTTGGCGGATACGTCCGTCGACTGGCTCGCCAGCGCGCGTGGCCGTGTGGGCTTCCTGCTCGACCAGCGTCTGCTGGCCTACGGCACCGCCGGCGTCGGCTTTGCCAACGGTCATGACGATACCGAGACGGACCTCGTCTACGGTTTGGGAGTCGAGGGCAAGCTCTCCGAGACCATGACCGCCCGGGTCGAATACCTGACCTACGACGATCTCGACATCGACGTCGTCCGCGCCGGCTTGAACTTCAAGCTCGGGCGGTAGCAGAGCGGCGTCAAACGTCGAGGCACGAAACTGCGGGGCACGGTCCGATCATCGGGCCGTGCCCTGAATTTTTGCCGGTAGCTATGGCGCAGAATCGCTGGTGTACCGAGCCATGCATCTGACCCGACCTCACCACGAAAAACCCTGGATCTGGACGCCATCGATGAAGCTGGTGCGGGATTTGTTGGGTGGGCGTATGTTTCCGTTGACACTGGAGGGGCTCGACGGGGCGATGCGGGACTTGAAGCGGTAGGTGCGGCGGACGGGAGATAAGGACGCTAAAAAGGCCTAAGCTTAAGACGTTCTTGCTATGTCGACTTCTTCGGCGTCGCAACCGGTGCCAATCAGCGGCGGCTTGACGCACGTCGAATCGTTCCCTATTGCGTGATGGTGAATTGAGCATTACCTATCAGGTAACGCGGGGCGTCCATGGAATTCTCGTTCAAAGGCGGGCTGAAGCGCCAACTCAGCTCCGAGAAAGAGATGCTGAAGGCATTCGGCCATCAGCGAACGAAGGCCCTGAAATTAAGACTTAGCGTCCTCTTCAAGGCAGAGAGCCTTGCTGACGTACCAGTCGAACCGCCAATCCGGTGTCACCAACTCAAAGGTAAGAGGAAAGGTCAATTTGCGGTGGTACTCATCGGTAACTGGCGATTGGTATTCGAGCCTGATCCTCCAGTCAAAGGGCATGTCGTCCTGAGTGTGGTCAAGAAGATCCGCCTTTTGGAGGTTGTTGACTATCACGGGGAGTAACTCTTTTGAAATTGGGGGCGCGCATTGGACATAGTTGACGTTTGAGTTTCGGGGGGAGAGAAAGGGCGACTCTCATGGCGACGGTGCTAGAGGAGCGGAATGGGTGGACACCTGACTGGGCCACGCACCCGGGTGAGCATTTGGCAGAGTATCTCGATGCTCGCGGCTGGTCGCAGGCTGAATTCGCGCGGCTTGCCGACCTGACGCCAAAGCTCATTAGCGAAATCATCAACGGCAAGAATCCTGTCACGCCGGAGACGGCAATCAAGCTGGAGCGCGTCCTCGGCTTGAAGGACTACATTTGGCTTGGCTTGCAGCGTGATTGGGATCTGCATCAGGCGCGCCAAAAAGCTCTGGAGGTAGCACCAGAGCAGAAGACTTGGTTGGGACGTTTCCCAATAAAAGACATGAAGGCAAAAGGACTTCTGCCGGACACCACAAGTGACGGAAGCCTGCTCGATGCGCTTTTGCGGCTATTAGGCGTCGGCGACCCACTCGCCTATGCTTCCAAATGCAAAAGCTTCGCTGTTCAACATCGTCGATCGGGCTCTTTCCAAAGCCTACCGGACCACGTCTTCACGTGGCTAATGCTTGGGGAGCAGCGGGCTCGCGCGATGAACCTCCCGCCGTACGATGAGCGGAAATTCCTTGATGCAGTAAGTGAAATACGAGGCATGACCCGGGAACAGCCGCGTATATTCCAACCGCGCATGAAGCGCCTCTGTGCCGAGGCAGGAGTTGCCGTGCTCTTTCTTAAGCCGCTAGGGCAAACACGACTCTTCGGTTCGGCTTGGTGGATTGATGGCAATCAACGCGCTGTCATCCAAATGTCTCTTCGTATGAAGACAAACGACCATTTCTGGTGGACGTTTTTCCACGAGTGCGGACACGTTGTTTTACACCGTGGGAAGAATTTTGCGGACGATCAAAATGCCCAAGGCGATGGGGTGGAAGCGGAAGCTGACCAGTGGGCAGAGCAAATCATATACCGCAAGCAGCTTCCTTACATTCTCGCCAATCCCCCAAGAACGGAGGCGAGCATTCGTCGTCTAGCCGATGAATTGGATCTCCATCCGGGCATTATTGTTGGAATGCTTCAGCACTATTCGCGCGTACCGTTCCGGAGTCTCAATCATTTAAAAGCAAAATTCCGTTGGGCGGATGAAGTCAGGCGCTGATCACCACGGTCGAATAAACTATAGTTGCCCTGCCATAAGGGCCTGTGGCGATCCAGAATGTGATACGGGCGCCCGCCAGCTGGCGAGCGCCCATACCCACCCGAACCGCCTCCTGCTCATGCGGCCATTTGCGCATCGAGATCCTTCGGCGAGCCGCGCGACGTCCGCGTGTGTCATTGCCTCGCCCGTCAGCGCCGGACGGGCAATGTGTTTGCGGCACTCGCCTCCTTCGCCGCACTCGACACGGTCCAAGGCACCGCAACCAAGTGCGTGCGCACCGGCGACCAGGGCGCCAGGTTCAGGTTCCGCTTCTGCCCCGTCTGCGGAACGACCGTATTCCAAACCGAGGAAGGCGACGAGCACGCGTCCGTGGGCGTTGCCATTGGCGCGTTTGCCGACCCGAACTTTCTGCTACCGGAGGTTTCGATCTACGACTGGCGCAGACATCCCTGGGTACAACTGCCGCCGGGGGTCGCGACCCACGACAAGGACCCGCCCTGATCACCTCTCAGCACATTTTATCCTCACTCGTTGGCACCTTACCCCCTTGCCCATATTCCGCAGCAAGGGGACGTCCACACACTCCGTCATGCCGGCGAAGGCCGGCACCCACGCCTGTTTCCACAGGCACTCTGAGTGAGGAGGAGTGACCGTGTGCAGGCGCGACCGTGCCAGACCTGCACACGTCTCGCTCGCTGAGGCTTGCGTGGGTCCCGGCCCCGGTCTGCACCTGAGCAGGCTCTACGCCGGGATGACGTCATGTGGCGGGCGCGCGCTCTCCCAAACACCGTCATGCCGGCGGAGGCCGGCACCCACGCCAGTTTCCACAGCCACTCCGGTCGATGAGGATTTCCCACGCGCATCGCGACCGTGCCAGACTTGCACACGTCTCGCTCGCTGAGGCTTGCGTGGGTCCCGGCCTTCGCCGGGATGACGATATCGGGAAACTTCACGGCCGACCCCACCGCAGTGTTCGCTCTCCGCATCGCGGAGTATGCGCCCCCACTTATCCCCGCGCCCCAGGCTTGGCGCATAATCCTCTCGTCCGCCCACGAGGGGACGTTTCCGGAGGCGTCTTGAAACGGGGGTGGATGCAGTCTCGCAGGTGCGGGACGGCAGGCGGCAACGTCTGTCGCGACGCAGGCAGGGGGGCTGACGCCCCCTTAAGCCCGCCGGCTCACGCAGCCGGTACCTGGCGGTCCAACGCCGACCGGCGGTTCAAATCCGCCCCACGAGAACGGAAAAGCCATAATAGGCGGCGCTAGGGGACAGAGGACTGCAGCGGGGCGGCGAGGAGCTGCCACAAAAATAAACTAGGACGCGGCCCCTCGACGCCCCGCTCCCCTCGATCATCCCGCCTCGTGTGCGC
>JAEZLB010000382.1 GCA_023435945.1 Pseudomonadota bacterium
GACTGGGCCAGACAGGTCAGCAGGGTTTGGAGTTCGCGTACCAGGGCTTACTGGGTTTGCCGAATTCACGACGTCACGAAGTAGAAGCGGACCGGATCGGAGTGGAGCTGGCGGCACGCGCCGGCTATGATCCGCGGGCAGCAATTACCTTGTGGGAGAAGATGGGGCAGGTGGGTGGTAGTGAGCCGCCTAAATTTCTCTCTACCCACCCCTCCCGTGAAGACCGTATGCGTGACCTGAGCGACTATTCGGCGCGTGTTCTGCCGCTTTACCAGAAAAAATAGAGCAGTACGGCTGTTATCATTTTTTCAGTGTTTTTACTGTGCGATCCCTTGCTGCCAGCAGGCTGGTGCAAGGGATCGCGTAGTTCTGCATTGCGCAATGTGGCATAATGCGGAATGATTTTAGTCAATATTTTCGCTGCAACCCTCCCCATCTGAACCATGGCACAAACGCTCTACGACAAACTCTGGCAGGCGCACGTTGTTCATACCGCGGAAGACGGTACCACGCTGCTTTATATCGACCGGCACCTGCTGCATGAAGTGACCAGTCCGCAGGCTTTTGAAGGATTGAAGCTGGCGGAGCGTCAACCATGGCGCAATACGGCCAACCTTATGGTGGCCGATCATAACGTGCCGACTACCGGACGTAGTGAAGGTATTGCCGATCCGGTTTCCCGCCTGCAGGTCGAAACGCTGGATCAGAATGCCCGGACTTTTGGCCTTACCTATTTCAACATGACTGACAAGCGCCAGGGCATTGTCCACGTGATCGGGCCAGAGCAAGGCGCTACGCTGCCAGGCATGACGGTAGTCTGTGGTGACTCGCATACCTCGACGCATGGCGCGTTTGGCTGTTTGGCTCACGGCATCGGTACTTCCGAAGTGGAACACGTGCTGGCGACGCAAACCCTGTTGCAGAAAAAATCCAAGACCATGCTGGTCAAGGTGGAGGGCGATCTGCCCGCTGGCGTCACCGCAAAAGATATCGTGCTGGCCGTGATCGGCAAGATCGGCACTGCGGGCGGTACCGGTTATGCGATCGAGTTCGCCGGTTCGGCGATCCGCTCCTTGTCCATGGAGGGGCGCATGACGATCTGCAATATGGCTATCGAAGCAGGTGCGCGTGCCGGTATGGTGGCGGTGGATGACATCACCATCGAATATGTAAAAGGCCGTCCCTTCGCACCCCAGGGCGATCAATGGGAGCGTGCTGTGGCGTACTGGCGCACGCTGCACTCCGACGAGGGGGCACAGTTCGATAGCGTGGTGGAACTGAACGCTGCTGACATACGTCCGCAAGTGACCTGGGGTACGTCGCCGGAAATGGTGGTGCCGGTGGATAGCACGGTACCCGATCCGGCCCAAGAGCAGGATCCGGTCAAGCGCAGTGCGATGGAAAAAGCCTTGGCCTACATGGATCTCAAGCCGAATACGCCGATTTCCGATATCGCCATTGACAAGGTTTTCATCGGTTCCTGCACCAACTCGCGTATCGAGGATTTGCGTGCAGCCGCTGCCGTGGTACGCGGCAAGCGCCGAGCTCCCAATGTGAAGGTGGCGATGGTTGTGCCGGGTTCCGGCTTGGTGAAGGAACAGGCGGAACGCGAAGGGCTGGACAAAATTTTCAAGGAAGCCGGTTTTGAATGGCGTGATCCTGGTTGCTCAATGTGCCTGGCGATGAATGCCGACCGTCTGGAGCCGGGTGAGCGTTGCGCATCGACTTCCAACCGTAACTTCGAAGGTCGTCAGGGCGCAGGCGGACGCACGCATCTGGTCAGCCCGGCCATGGCTGCGGCGGCAGGTGTAGCCGGTCACTTTGTGGATATTCGCAGTTTGTAATGCAACAGACAGGAGCGAACATGATCAAATTTTTGACATGTTTTCTGCTGACAACTGCCTTCGCTCTCACGGGTTGCAAGACCATGAAGACGGCCAATCAGAAGATGGAGGTCGTCAACAAGGCGGTAAACAATGCCGATGCAAAATTCCGGGAAAAAGTCGGTCTTGCGCCGTATGAGGCAGACAAGAACAGTGCAGCTTCGAAAGAGTAGGTCCGAAGTCGGGTGACTCCATTAATCAACGTGAAACAGCATGAATAAATTTACCGTACTCGATGGTTTGGTAGCGCCTCTGGATCGCGCTAATGTCGATACTGACGCCATCATTCCCAAGCAGTTTCTGAAATCGATCAAGCGCACCGGCTTCGGCCCGAATCTGTTCGACGAATGGCGTTATCTCGATCACGGCGAACCCGGCATGGATAACTCCAAGCGCAAGGTGAATCCGGATTTCGTGCTGAATCAGGAGCGTTATCAGGGCGCATCGATACTGCTGGCGCGCAAGAATTTCGGTTGCGGCTCCTCGCGTGAGCACGCTCCCTGGGCACTGGAGCAATACGGTTTCTGCGCCATCATTGCGCCCAGCTTCGCCGACATCTTCTTTAACAACTGCTTCAAGAACGGCTTGCTGCCCATCGTGCTCTCCGAAGAGCAGGTGGATCACCTGTTCAAGCAGGTGGAAGCCAATCCCGGTTATCGCCTGGTGGTGGACCTGGAAAACCAGGTCGTCAAAACCAGCGATGGCAGTGAAAGTTATGCGTTCGACGTTGACGCCTTCCGCAAGCATTGCCTGCTGAACGGCCTGGACGACATCGGCCTGACACTGCAGCAAGCCGACAAGATTCGCGCGTTCGAACAACGCCATCTCGCCGCTTATCCCTGGCTGGCGAACAGCATCTGATTTTTAAAACTTAAGTAGAAACGATAATGAAGATTGCAATTCTGCCGGGTGACGGCATCGGTACTGAAATCACGGAGCAGGCAGTCAAGGTACTGAATGCACTCGGCGAAAAGTTTGAAATGGAAAGCGCGCCGGTAGGCGGTGCAGGTTATGAAGCGGCAGGCCATCCCTTGCCGGAGACAACGCTGAAACTGGCCAAGGAAGCCGATGCGATCCTGTTCGGTGCAGTCGGCGACTGGAAATACGACAAGCTGGAGCGCTCGCTGCGTCCCGAGCAGGCTATTCTCGGCTTGCGCAAGCACCTGAGCTTGTTCGCCAATCTGCGCCCCGCGATTCTGTACCCTGAACTGGCTGGCGCTTCCACGCTCAAACCGGAAGTGGTGTCGGGCCTGGATATCCTGATCGTGCGTGAATTGACCGGCGATATCTATTTCGGCCAACCGCGCGGCATGCGCGAAGCACCGGACGGTCCGTTCAAGGGCGCGCGCGAAGGTTTCGATACCATGCGTTACGCAGAACCGGAAATCCGCCGTATTGCTCACGTAGCATTCCAGACCGCACAAAAACGCGGCAAGCGCCTGACCAGCGTGGACAAGGCTAACGTGCTGGAAACTTTCCAGTTCTGGAAAGACATCGTGACCGAGATTCATAAGGAATATCCGGACGTCGAACTGGATCACATGTATGTCGACAATGCAGCTATGCAACTGGTACGTGCGCCGAAGAAATTCGACGTGATCGTAACCGGCAATATGTTCGGCGACATCCTGTCGGACGCCGCTGCAATGCTGACCGGCTCTATCGGTATGCTGCCGTCCGCATCGCTGGATGCGAACAACAAGGGCCTGTACGAGCCTTCGCACGGTTCCGCTCCTGATATCGCAGGCAAGGGCGTGGCCAATCCGCTGGCGACCATCCTGTCCGCCGCCATGATGCTGCGTTATTCGCTGAACAAGGCAGAACAGGCAGATCGTATCGAGGCAGCGGTACGCACGGTGCTGGCACAAGGACTGCGTACGCCGGATATTTACGAGGAAGGCACGACCAAGGTCGGCGCCAAGGAGATGGGCGACGCGGTGGTCAAGGCCTTGCCGCAATAAAGTATAGGGCGGGTATGCCCGCCCATGATGATCAAACCAGGTGCCCTTGGCGGGGCACTTCAGCGTAGGAAATGATGATGAAAAAGGTTGGCTTGGTAGGTTGGCGTGGCATGGTGGGTTCGGTACTGATGCAACGCATGCAGGAAGAAAACGATTTTGCCCACATCGATCCCGTATTTTTCTCGACGTCCAATGCGGGTGGCAAGGCACCGGAATGGGCGAAGAGCGAAACCACGCTGAAAGATGCGAACGACATTGAAGCACTGAAGCAGTGCGACATCATCATTACCTGCCAGGGCGGCGATTACACCACCGAGATTTTCCCCAAGCTGCGCGCTGCAGGCTGGGATGGTTACTGGATCGATGCCGCTTCCACGCTGCGCATGGCCGATGAGGCCGTCATCGTGCTGGACCCGGTCAATCTGAACGTGATCCAGGATGCGCTGAAAAAAGGCGTCAAGAACTACATCGGCGGCAACTGCACCAACTCCATCCTGCTGATGGGCGTAGGTGGCCTGTTCCGTGAAGGCCTGGTGGAGTGGGTAAGCTCCATGACTTATCAAGCTGCTTCGGGCGGTGGTGCCAACCACATGCGCGAACTGTTGAAGGGCATGGGCATCATCCATGCCGCAGTCGCCGATGAATTGGCTACGCCGTCGTCCGCCATTCTCGACATCGACCGCAAGGTTGCCAAGACCATTCGTGAAGACGTACCGCACGAATTCTTCGCAGCACCGCTGGCAGGCGGCCTGATTCCATGGATCGATAAGCAACTGGAAAACGGCCAGTCCAAGGAAGAGTGGAAAGGTCAGGCCGAAGTTAACAAGATTCTGGGCAATGACAAGGCCATTCCTGTTGACGGTCTGTGCGTGCGTATCGGTGCGATGCGTTGCCATAGTCTGGCACTAACCATGAAGCTGAAAAAGGACCTGCCGCTGGCTGAAATCGAAAGCGTGATCAAGTCTGGCAATCCTTGGGTGAAATGGGTGCCGAATGATCGCAGCATCAGCGAGCAAGAGCTGACGCCTGCTTCTATTACAGGTGGATTGCAAGTTGGGGTCGGTCGCGTGCGTAAGCTGAACATGGGGCCGGAATACATTTCCGCCTTCGTCATCGGTGACCAGTTGCTGTGGGGCGCTGCGGAACCGCTGCGCCGCATGTTGCGCATCGTACTGGAAGCGTGACCATAGTGAGTGCCGCCTCATATAGATAAGGCATCGTTGCGATTCCTTATTCTTGTCGCAGTTTGGCAACAATACAAATCCGCCATCTTCGCCTTCTGTGGGCGTATGGCGGATTTTGCATATGTTGCCAAGATAGTTCCACTTGCGGACCTAAGTTACTGATGTTAAGGTGAAACTTCCTTGCACCGTATCAATATATAACTGCCTATAAAAGGCGGCGCGCCTACGGAAGCACATACGCCATGTCACAAAAAACCCATCTAAATCGCCAAGTCTCTACTGTTCCTTTTCCCTTGAAAGCCATCAGTGCCGTCGTGCTTTCCACAGCACTTTTGTCGAGCGCGCATGCCCTGGGACTTGGCAGAATTCATGTGCACTCTGCGTTGGGGCAGCCGTTGCAGGCGGAGATAGACCTGCATTCCATTTCCAGGGATGAGGCCGAGAATCTGAAGATACGCTTGGCACCGCTGGAAACCTTCCGCTTGGCCAATATTGATTACAACCCGGTATTAAGCGCATTGCGTTTCGATGTGCAGGAACGCAATGGGCAACCCGTCATCCGTGTAAGTTCCAGTCGCCCCGTCAACGAGCCGTTCGTCGATTTGCTGCTAGAAGTGGAAGGGCGCAGCAGCCGACTGATTCGTGAATATACGTTCATGCTGGATCCGCAGGACTTGCGCAGGCCGCATGCAGTACAGA
>JAEZLB010000383.1 GCA_023435945.1 Pseudomonadota bacterium
GGTCCAGCTGGGTTGATACATGAACAGGGCTTCCAGGGTCTGCCAGTACTTACCCTGCTTGCGGGACGCCTCCAGCACTTTCACAAAATCATCCGAGCCGCGATGAAAAGGGGCATAACGTACCGTCAGGCGAATATCGTCCGGATAGGCCGCCATCAACTCCTTCACGAAGGGGTAAAAAGCACGGCAACCTTCACAGGCGGGATCCAGAAACTCCACGATGTGTACCGGTGCATTCGCCGGCCCTAGCGAGGGAGAATGAAAACGAACAAGCGCTTGCTGATTCTGCGTCACGGTCTGCGCCACTTGCTCGCTCTGATGGTTGTTATACATACGCATGCCAAAGAAAAATGCCAGGCCCAACAACAGCAGGGCAGCAAGGAAGATCGTCTTTTGTTTCATTTCGAAGCCTTAAAGTAAGCAACAATCATGAATACCGCTATCGCAAGAAATGCTGCGACCGATAACAGGGGAATAGTCAGAAAACCGAACCACTCAACTGCCACCTGAGAACAGGGCACTCCTTCAGTGCAGGGAGTGATGGATTCGGAAACCACACCATATTGCACTAGCATCTGAAATACCGCGATGCCCAATCCGGTCAGGGTCAGCGGCAATGCATAGCGTAATACCTTGAGATCCAGCGGAAAGAGTCCCGCTCCCAATATCAACACCAGGGGAAACATGCAGATACGCTGATACCAGCACAAGACGCAGGGGGTATAGCCCATGACTTCACCCAGAAACAGGGCGCCCAGCGTGGAAATCGCCGCAAGCAGCCAAGCAAGGAATAGCAGCATCCACACTGTGGAATCCGTGTGTACTTCGGAGATACGATAAGACGAAGCGGATTTGGTTTTCATATTCCTCATAACTCCACCCTTAACGCAGGAGTCGGTTGCGGCGCGCTATGGCAAGGGAAGCAGCATGAACATTTTCAAAAAATAAGTGATGCATCGCAGAGATGCCAGGGAGGAAGATAATCGATCTTCCTCGAAAAACAAATTGCAATATTGAAACGATACGTAATGGCGAAGATGCTCAGAGCCACCCCACGGGGGATTATCCTTATTTTGTTCTGCTCCTTCCTCTCCCGATAGGGTTCACTGCTCCAGAAATATTCGCTCCGGCAATGATTGAATATCAATGCCTATAGCCCGGCTGAAGGCATGATGACCTTATCGTTGTTATCGGGATATTAGCCGCTTGCGCAGCCCTTATAAAATCATTCGCCAAAAAAATTCTGCCTCTACGTTTCTACACAGGAAGAATGAGTAGCTCATGCTTTTCACCGTACTTCTCCTACTGAGCTGCCTGCTTGTCTTGCTCACGCTACTGCCGCTCTCCCGTTCGGAGAAGTGGTGGGTACGAGGATGCGATTTTCCTCGCCTGCAATTTTTTACAGCAGGATTATTGCTCGCAATTGCGGAACTGTTCCTGCTGGATCGGAGCCAGCCAATGAGCTGGATACTGGTTGCAACCGTTGCTGCCTGCATGGTGTGGCAGGCATGGTGGATAGGGCCCTATACCTTTCTGCACCGGAAAGAAGTGCAAGCGGCCGCGCATCCTGGACAAGATCACAGGATTCGCATCATGATCGCCAATGTATTGATGACGAACCGGAACGCACCGAAGCTTCTGGAGATCATCGCCGCTGCAAATCCGGATGTACTGGTGACACTGGAAACCAACCGCTGGTGGGAAACACAACTGGCCGTGCTGGAACCAGCCTATCCTCATACACTGAAATGCCCGCTGGATAACAAGTATGGGATGCACCTTTACTCACGCCTGGCGTTAACGGATGCGCAGGTGCGCTTCCTGATCGAACCCGATCACCCCTCCATGCATGCACTGGTATCCCTTCGATCCGGACAACGCATACGCTTGCATTGCCTGCACCCCGCACCCCCCAGTCCTACCGAGAATGATTCTTCCATGGAACGCGATGCCGAACTCATCGTGGTTGGCAAGCAGGTTGCCAAGGCTTCACTGCCCGTGCTGGTAACGGGCGACCTGAATGATGTGGCCTGGTCAGCTACCACCCGCCTGTTCCGCAAGATCAGCGGTTTGCTCGATCCCCGCGTGGGAAGAGGCATGTTTAACACCTTCCATGCTGGTTACTTCTTCCTGCGCTGGCCACTGGACCATCTGTTCCATAGCCGGCATTTCACGCTGGGCACGATCCAGCGCCTGCCTCACTTCGGCTCCGATCACTTCCCGATTCTGGTTGAGCTGGCACTGGAGCCGGAACGTAGCACACAGCAGCAAGGCTTGCATGCCAACCGGGAGGAGCAGGCGTGGGCTGACGAGAAAGTGACACAGCAGACATGAATAAGCCGGGCGAGACCGTATCGTACTCAACGAAAAAAGCCGGGGAGTGAATCCCCGGCTTTTCCTATCACGACGGCCTCAACGCATCAGGATGATCAGGAAGAAGCGATGTCTTGCAGCGGCGTAGCTGCCTTGCGCTTGTTGCGCAGGTAACCGGCACCCAGCACGCCACCAATCACCACCACGTAGACGATCCAGGACACTGCCCCTCCCTCTACATAGGGCTTGACCAGGGGTTCGTTCAGCATCATCTTGGATGCGGTCCATGCCAGCACGCCGGCACCGATGTACATCACGGCAGGATAACGATCCACCAGCTTGATCACCAGGGTGCTGCCCCAGATAACGATGGGAATGGAGATCAGCAGACCCAGCACGACAAGCAGGAAGCTACCGTGTGCAGCACCGGCCACTGCCAGCACGTTATCGACACCCATCACTGCATCGGCAATGATGATGGTCTTCATCGCGCCCCAGAAAGTCTCGCTGGCCTGCATATTGCCATGAGCATCTTCTTCGCCCGAATTAAGCAGCTTGTAAGCGATGAAGACGAGTATGGCACCGCCGATACCCATCAGACCCGGTATCTTGAGCAGCCACACGACGCCCATGGTCATGATGGTACGTATGCCAATAGCGCCGAAGGTACCCCAGAAAATGGCTTTCTTCTGAATTGCCGGAGGAAGCTTGCGGGCAGCCATGCCAATCACGAGGGCATTGTCGCCAGCCAGGATGAGGTCGATGATGATGATGGCCAGTAAGGCCGAAAAGAACTCTGCGGAGAAAAGCTCCATAAGTAAGTTGCTCCTTCAATGGACTTATCCGTGGGCGTAAAACGCCCAGGACTAGCCAGGTTTATAAAAAACCCAGCGAAGGTCTTGCTCGCAACTTAGTTGCCCAGTGGCCGGAGAAATATCTCATTCTCGTATTGACGACCACTTGGTAAGAGAGCTACTCCCCTATCGCAGGTAGAGTAAGTAAAGCTTCAATACGTGCCGGTCTGATGACCGGAGTTTTCGAAGCGGATGCATTGTATAACGAATTTCAGAAAAAAGTCAGCACCTCCTGAAAAGACAGGCATGAAGTTGATCAATGAAAAGTATCCAGGCAAATATTCATAACCTACCTGGGCTGCTATAGGACGCAGAGGAGGATACTGTCCTGCGGGCATGGTGCTACGGATACATTTTCCCAGCCTGTCATCCAAACCATGTGTGCTGATACGTTTCCATGCCTATAGATCATGTTGTCCTAGGTTATTACCCGAGACCATCCTGCATTACTGCTCTCGCCTGATCCTGCTTGCTGCGATAAGTCCGGGTTCCTTCGTCACGGCTGCCTCCCTGCTTCAATGACATGGGGCGAAAGCGATCACCAGCGGCCCCGGCGAAAAGGGGCCGTGGCAATAGAACGATTCGCGCTATCGTTATGTGGATGATCCTTCTGCAGTCATCGATGAGCAGGGAGACGCATCGGTGGCATGGGCTGACCCGTCACACAAGCGCGCACTCTATCAACGCTACTCCCCTGATGACCAGCCGCAACTGCAGCAAGCTGTGGATGTGTCGCGTCAGCCAGCCACCTTTTCCTGGCTGCCCGCATCGCGCTTGCACCGGACACCCCGGATACGGTTTATGTGATGGGGCAGGACATCATTTTCTCCGGCGGCTTGCATGGAGGAGAGACTCTGTTTGCGCGCTCCAGCGACAACAGCAACCGTTGCTCTCCTCCTCTCAACCTCTCCCGCTCCACAGGCGGCGATGGCAAAGGCAGGATCAATGTGAAAGTCTGGGATAACGGCAGCCTGGAGCTGCTAGCCGGTCCCAGGGACAGGCTCTATGCCGCCTGAAGTGCGCGTTACCCTTCGCTGGGCACGGATGCCGCGGGCAGGGTGTATGTCAGCGATGAACAGTATCCCGCCCCCCGAGGAAAACCCGCGCGACCTGGACATAAGCGTGTCGCTCGACGACGGAAAAACATTTACCTCACCGGCAGTCGTGCCTGATAGCATCGACAGGGAAGGAGGAAGCAATGGCGGCCACCAGAGGCAATTGATGAGGAAGCTGCCTGTCAACTCGCAAGGCCAGGTGGTCGTCGGCAACAGCAGTCGCGTATGGCTGATGCGCGCAGAAGCGCGGGATTAGCAGGCAAGTGCCGATAGAGGTAACATGATTGGCTTCTTACGAGTGGCGATATGCGCCTTTGATGTCCTGCTGCGATGCTTAATCCGAAATCCTCTCTCTCGGCATTGATGAATGCTCCGGTACAACCGGGACGCGTGTCATGGATAGGCATACGACCGCAGCGTGCCGCTCCCCTCATCACACCGGAAGCGGTGATGGCCGAAGCGGGAAAGGGCCTGGCAGGCGACCGTTACAAGACCACGTCGAATGGTGCACGCCAGGTGACGCTGATCGATGCAGCGGCGCTGGATGCCGTGGCAGCGTACCTGCGCTGCAAGAAGGTGGATCCGGCTCTGGCACGCCGCAACATCGTCGTGCAAGGCATCAATTTGCTGGCATTGAAGAACAAGCGCTTCCGTGTCGGGAAAGCCGTTCTGGAATATTCCGGTGAATGCCACCCCTGCTCGCGCATGGAAACCAACCTGGGTCCCGGTGGCTACAACGCCATGCGCGGCCATGGCGGCATCACGGCACGCGTCGTGGAAAGCGGAGAGATTGCGCTGGGAGACGAAGTCCAGGTCTTAACCAACACCACTGAAAACGGCAGCCCGCGCCAGGGAAATCTGTTCCCTGACGCTGGTTCCCGTTGATGAGGTCTAATGCAGGAAATGCCGCTCCTGCGGCGGAGAGCTCCATTCCCATGCATCGTCTATCGGCGCGACCGCGGCCAACAATTCTTCGTAAGACATCGCATTGATCAGTTCCGTGGCAGACTCGATCGCTTCTGCCTTGGTGGGCGAGGTCACGAAGGAAATACCGCTGTCAGCATGCGTGACCGTCCAGGTATTGTTATCCAGCCCTATGGACTTGTGGAGAAGGAATGCATCCTTGAATTTCGTGGGCAGTATTTCAGCCGGCACGACCCAGACATTCTGGCCCTGATCCACGAATTCATACTGAATGACATGCTCTGCGTTACTGCTCAGTAGTGTCGTCATCGTCGTTTCCTTAGATAGAGCCTGTTCATCAGCAATCCCGTGTTATCAGCTTCTACGATTTTGATGATAAGGATGATGATCCATCATAAAGGCCCGGAAGGGATTTGCGCCTGGACCACGGTCATGTGGGCAGGCACACCTCCGGACATGACTGGCATCCCTTGTCACTGAAGCTGCCGGACCTGATTCTGTTAACGGCAACCACACGGCCAAATTTAGGGCCGGCATTTCCACTTTGCCCTTTCCGGAAAGGCCTTACCCCTCAAATACTTACGGCCGATGCTATCTGGCGGATAAGGTATCGCTCATTCATCTGCGTTGTATTCCGGTACCGATATCCTGCGTACCAGGGCCAAGGGTACAATAGTTCACATACATGATGTGCCACGCCTTGGTTCGGTCTTATTCAGGCTTACATACGGGGAATCGCCATGCAAATCCAGTTTCTTGGTGCCGCCGGAACCGTCACCGGCTCCAAGTATCTGCTGACCAGTTCATCCAGCAAAATCCTTATCGATTGCGGCTTGTTCCAGGGATACAAGCCGTTGCGCCTGAAGAACTGGGAAAACCTTCCCTTTGCGCCAGCCGAGCTGGATGCCGTGGTACTCACCCATGCTCACCTGGACCACAGCGGCTATATTCCCTCGTTGATCAAACAGGGGTTCCGGGGCAAGGTCTATTGCACGCACGCGACCTTCGACCTGTGCAGGATCCTGCTGCCGGATAGCGGGCATCTGCAGGAAGAAGATGCCGAGTACGCCAATCGCAAGGGTTATTCCAAACATCGCCCTGCCCTGCCGCTGTATACCGAAGAAGAAGCCCTGCGCTCGCTGAAATACTTCTCTTCGGTGGCCTTCAACACGTCCTTTCATCCCGCCAAGGATTTTACGGCCGAGTTTTTGCCAGCCGGTCACATCCTGGGAGCAGCCATTGTGGTGATCAAGGCAGGTGATGCCTCCATCACTTTTTCCGGCGACCTGGGCCGCCTGAACGATCCCATCATGGTGGCGCCTGCCCCTGTCAAACAGAGCGACTACCTGGTGCTGGAATCGACCTATGGTGATCGCATACATGATCCGGCCGATCCCGCGCGCCTGCTGGGCAAGACCATACGCGAGACCATCAACCGTGGCGGAGTCGTGGGGGTTACTTGCGGTGGGATATGGCGGGCCCCAGCG
>JAEZLB010000133.1 GCA_023435945.1 Pseudomonadota bacterium
CGAGCTGATCTCCAAGCCCTACATCCACATCACGCTGGAGCTGCTGGCGCGCTTTGGCATTGTGGTGGCCAACGACAACTGGCAGCGCTTCACCATCCCCGCAGGCAGCCGCTACCAGTCGCCCGGCGAGGTATACGTAGAGGCAGATGCCTCATCCGCTAGCTACTTCATAGCGCTTGGTGCAATATCCACGGGCGCTAGAAGCCAAAATGGTATTAAAGTTCTGGGCGTAGGCAAAGACTCTATCCAGGGCGATATCCGCTTTGTGGAGGCCGCCCAGGCCATGGGCGCCGTGGTGGAAAGCGGCCCCAACTGGCTGCATATTTCACGCGGCAGCTGGCCCCTGAAGGCCATTGATCTGGACTGCAACCATATTCCAGACGCCGCCATGACCCTGGCCACCATGGCGCTGTATGCCACAGGCAGCACCACGCTGCGCAATATTGCTAGCTGGCGCGTCAAGGAAACCGACCGCATCGCTGCCATGGCCTGCGAACTGCGCAAGCTGGGTGCCACGGTGGAAGAAGGCCCAGACTTCATCCGCATTACGCCGCCCGCCCAGCCGTCTGACTGGAAAGCTGCCAGCATTCACACCTATGACGACCACCGCGTGGCCATGTGCTTTTCACTGGCCGCGTTCAACCCGGCGGGTCTGCCCGTGCGCATTGAAGACCCCAAGTGCGTGGGCAAGACCTTCCCCGATTATTTCGAAGCATTTTTCAGCGTGACCCAAGCTTCCCAACCCGCTCCCGTGATCTGTATTGATGGCCCCACCGCCTCGGGCAAAGGCACGGTCGCTTCTCTGGTGGCCGAGCGACTCGGCTTTCACCTGCTCGACTCTGGAGCGCTCTACCGCATCACCGGCCTGGCGGCTTCGCGCGCAGGCATGGCCCTGACCGAAGACAACGCCCAGGCCATTGCCAACCTTATTCTCAGCAAGGCCATTTGCTTCACACCCGACCAGCGTGTGCTGCTGGACGGCGAAGACGTGTCGCTGGCCATCCGCACCGAAGAAGCAGGCATGAATGCCTCCAAGGTCTCGGCTTTGCCCGCCGTGCGTGAGGCGCTGCTGCAGGTGCAGCGCGACTTTCGCAAGCTGCCCGGCCTGGTGGCCGACGGCCGCGACATGGGCACCACCATCTTCCCTGACGCCCCTTTGAAGGTCTATTTGACGGCCAGCGTGCAGTGCCGCGCCGAGCGCCGTTACAAGCAATTGATTTCCAAAGGACTTTCTGCTAATATGTCAGACCTTTATGCCGACCTTGAGGCGCGCGACGCACGCGACATGAATCGCGCCGCATCGCCCTTGAAGCCTGCTGAAGACGCTTTGCACTGGGACAACTCCGAAAGCACGATTGAACAAGCCGTGCAGCAGGTACTGGACTGGTGGCAAGCACGCCAGCCTTTTGCGCAAGCACAGGGCTGACACCCCAGGCCCGTCAGCCACATCCGCGCTACACGCGCACTGGCCAGAACGGTTCTCAACCTTTAACCCGCAGGAATTTCCTGCACCCTCCGATTGCAGTCATAAAAACGTGTGGCAATGGTGCCGCCGGAAACCTGCATTCGGTCAAGGAACTACATGTCTGAATCTTTTGCCGCCCTTTTTGAAGAATCGTTGCAACGCACTGAAATGCGTCCCGGCGAAGTTATCACTGCTGAAGTCGTGCGCGTTGAGCACAACTTCGTGGTGGTGAACGCTGGCTTGAAGTCTGAAGCCTATGTGCCAATCGACGAGTTCAAGAACGACCAGGGCGAAATCGAAGTTCAAGTTGGTGACTTCGTGTCCGTGGCCATCGGCTCGATCGAAAACGGCTACGGCGACACCATCCTGTCCCGTGACACCGCTAAGCGTCTGGCTTCCTGGCTGTCGCTGGAGCAAGCTCTGGAATCCGGCGAATTCGTGACCGGCACCACTTCTGGCAAGGTCAAGGGCGGCCTGACTGTTCTGGTCAACGGCATCCGTGCATTCCTGCCCGGTTCGCTGATCGACACACGTCCCGTTAAGGATCTGACTCCTTACGAAAACAAGACCATGGAATTCAAGGTCATCAAGCTGGACCGCAAGCGCAACAACGTTGTGCTGAGCCGTCGCGCTGTGGTGGAAGCCTCCATGGGCGAAGAGCGCGCCAAGCTGATGGAAACCCTGAAGGAAGGCGCTATCGTTCAGGGCGTGGTGAAGAACATCACCGAATACGGTGCGTTCGTTGACCTGGGCGGCATCGACGGTCTGCTGCACATCACCGACATGGCATGGCGTCGCGTACGTCACCCATCCGAAGTGGTGACAGCTGGCCAGGAAATCACTGCCAAGATCCTGAAGTTCGACACCGACAAGAACCGCGTGTCTCTGGGTCTGAAGCAAATGGGCGACGACCCATGGATGGGCGTTTCCCGCCGTTATCCTTCGGGCACACGTCTGTTCGGCAAGGTGACCAACATTGCCGACTACGGCGCATTCGTGGAACTGGAACCCGGCATCGAAGGCCTGGTGCACGTTTCCGAAATGGACTGGACCAACAAGAACGTTGCTCCTTCCAAGCTGGTTGCCCTGGGCGACGAAGTCGAAGTGATGGTTCTGGAAATCGACGAAGACAAGCGTCGTATCTCCCTGGGCATGAAGCAGTGCAAGGCTAACCCCTGGCAAGAATTCGCTCAGAACACCAAGCGCGGCGACAAGGTGAAGGGCCCCATCAAGTCCATCACTGACTTCGGCGTGTTCGTGGGTCTGGCTGCCGGCATCGACGGTCTGGTTCACCTGTCTGACCTGTCTTGGAACGAAACTGGCGAAGCCGCCGTTCGTAACTACAAGAAGGGCCAGGAAGTGGAAGCCATCGTTCTGGGCGTTGACGTCGAGCGCGAGCGCATCTCCCTGGGCATCAAGCAGCTGGAAGATGATCCGTTCAGCAACTACGTGTCGCTGAACGACAAGGGCACCATCGTGCGTGGCACCGTGAAGGAAGTTGACGCCAAGGGCGCCATCATCGATCTGGGCAACGACATCGAGGCGACTCTGAAGGCTTCCGAAATCAGCCGCGACCGCGTCGAAGACGCTCGCAACGTGCTGAAGGAAGGCGATGAAGTCGAAGCCAAGATCATCAGCATCGACCGCAAGTCCCGCGTCATCAGCCTGTCCATCAAGTCCAAGGACGTTGAGGACGAGAAGGACGCCATGAACCACCTGCGCAACAAGCAGGAAGCCGAAAGCACTGGTCCGACCACCATCGGTGATCTGATCCGTGCCCAGATGGAGAACCAGGGCTAAGTCCTGATTTTCCAGCGGCTAGAAAAAGGGTGACTTCGGTCGCCCTTTTTTGTGCCCGCGCGTTCGCTCGTTCCGTTTTCGCTCCGCTTTCGGACTTTTCCCTGATTTGTCAAGGGTGGCGGCTATTCAAAACCCCACGGTCATGTTACAACCACCCTCTAGTTGATCTAGCCGCTTGAAAAAGAAGGGAAAACCATGACCAAGTCGGAGTTGATCGAACGCATCGTCAGTCATCAGGGGATGCTCTCGTCCAAGGACGTCGAGCTGGCGATCAAGACCATGCTCGAGCAGATGTCGCAGGCGTTGGCGACCGGCGAGCGTATCGAGATTCGCGGGTTCGGCAGCTTTTCGCTGCATTACCGGGCGCCGCGCGTGGGTCGCAACCCCAAGACCGGTCAGGCGGTGCGTTTGGATGGCAAGTATGTGCCGCACTTCAAACCGGGCAAGGAACTGCGCGACCGCGTCAACGACTAAGCTGGGGCTGCGGCTCCGTCCACTTTCGAGGTAGCTATGCTCTGGTTCAAACGTCTACTGGGTGTCGTCGTGGCGCTGGCACTGGCCCTGGCGACACTGGTCTTCGTGCTGGAGAACCAGACGCCCGTGGCTATTTCCTTCCTCGGCTTCTCGACGGCCGAACTGCCGGTTTCGGTCTTTCTGGTGCTGTTCCTTGTCGCCGGCGGCCTGCTCGGTCTGGTGCTCGGCCTGCTGGTCTATTCGCGGCTGAAGCTGCGGCTGCGGCGGGTGGAAGGGCGGCTGCGCCGACTCGACGACGAGTGCCGGCGCCTGCATCTGCAACTCGGCGAACGCGACGTCAACGCTGCCTGAGATCGATCGAACTCAGCCCAGCGTGCGCCGGGCCAGGCTCGGGAAATCCGTAATCAGGCTGTCCACGCCGAAATCCGCCAGCCGGCGCATCAGCGAAGCTTCATTCACTGTCCACACCGAAACGTGCAGCCCCTGACGCTGCGCGCGCAGCAGCCGTTCCGGCGTGCACAGCGTCCAGTTCAGGGCGAGCAGCTGGCAGCCGTAGTGGCGCGCCACCTTCAGCGGATCCAGCCAGGCATATTCGGCCACCAGGCCGCGCGACAGCTGCGGCGCATGGGCCTGCAGTGCGCGCAGCACGGCGCGCGAACTGCTGGTGACGGTGACCTTGTCCTGCAGGCCGAAGCGCCGGGTCAGCTCGTCGACGGCCTTCACGGTGCGTGCGGCGCGTTCCCGCGAGGCGCTCTTCACTTCCAGCTGCCAGTGCTCGAACGGGCAGGCCTCGAACAGTTCTTCCAGGCTCGGAATGGGGCAGGGCTGAGGCCAGCCCGGCCCGCCGGCGCGCGCGTCGAAGCCGACCAGCTCCGCCGCATCGTGTTCGACGACCTTGCCGCGCCGCCCGGTGGTGCGCTTGAGCGTCGGATCGTGGATCACCATCAGCTGGCCGTCGCGCGACAGGTGCAGGTCCAGCTCGCAGCGGTGCACGCCCTGTTCGAGGCAATGCCGGAAACTGGCGAGGGTGTTTTCCGGGGCTTCGCCCTTGGCGCCGCGATGGCCGTAGATCAGGGTCACTCCGCCGACTCCTCGTCGATGATGATGGTGGTGGAAGGTTGCGGACGGTGGTGGACGACGCTGTCGATGACCACGCCGCTTTCGAAGTAGACGCTGAATTCCCGATAGTCCCAGCGCGTGATCGGCGGTTTGCCCACCGGGGCATGTTCCTCGTCGGGCAGGCCGAAGCGCTCCAGCACCGCGGTCTGACGCATGCCGCGCTCCGGCAGCGGCAGGCTGGCGGCCTGGCCCTGCTGACCGATTGGGATCTGCAGGACCTCGGCGTGGGCGTTCAGGGGCAGGGACAGTAGCAGACAGACAAGC
>JAEZLB010000121.1 GCA_023435945.1 Pseudomonadota bacterium
GATTAATGCCTTCCTGCGGACGTCCGACCGCCTTATAGGCATCCATCAGCCGTTGCGCAACCAGTCCGACATGGGGTGTACTTTGCTGCTCCACGCGCAGCCACGTGCGAATTGCTGCGTCCGGGTCGCCCAGCGACATGTAAGCATCCCCCATCAGTATGGTTGCACGCACACTGCTGCGATCCACGGCCAGTGCCTTTTCCAGCGTAGCCAGCGCACCGGAAGGATTGGTCTGCACCAGTTCATCTTGTGCCAGCTCACAGTAGTAGTGAGCGATTTCCTTCTGGCGGCTTCCAGCGCCTGATGCCTGTAAGGCCTCTGCCGCCTGGATCGCCCGCTTCCATTCTTTTTCCCGCTGATAGATTTCCAGCACGGCACGGCGCGCCTGCGGTTCCAGCGAGGTGTCGGTCAGGCTGTCGAAGGCTTCTTCTGCACGGTCCAGCAAGCCGGCTTTCAGGTAATCCTGCCCCAACTCATACTGCACCTGGGATCGCATTTCCGGTTTCAGGTCGGCGCGTGCCAGCAAGTTCTGATGTATGCGTATCGCGCGCTCGGTTTCACCGCGGCGGCGGAACAGATTCCCCAATGCGAAGTGCAACTCTATGGTTTCCGGGTCCAACTGGACTACTTCGATAAAGGCATCAATGGCTTTGTCCGGCTGATCATTCAGCAACAGGTTCAAACCCTTGAAGTAACCACGCGGCAGTGTGCGGGATTCTGAGAGTAATTGCCTGATGTCGACACGAGCGGCAATCCAGCCGAGCGAGAAAAATACGGGGATGCCTAGCAGCCACCAGATTTCAAATTCCATGAAAATTCCGTGCAATCAGACCGATTAAAGAACGCTACGATCGATGTTAACCAAGGTGTCCGGCACAACCACAGCGGACGCATCGCGTTCCTTTTCCAGCGCCGCGATGGCTTTTTTCTGGCGAGCCATTTCACGCCGATAGCGGAATACTGTAGGAGACATCGCCAGCACTCCCAGAATAGCACCGCCCACAAAAGAACCCAGCAGGAGCACGACCAGGGGCCCCCGGAATTCATAATCGAGAAAAAACTTAAGGGTAGCTTCCTGCGTGTTCTTCAAGGCAAAGGCGAAGAACAGCACGAACAGCAGCGCAGTAATGATTCTTAGAATGATCTTCATCGGATCTATGGTTCCCTATAATCGGCGCCCCGGCAGGAGCCCATGAGGAAATGGCAAGTGAGAAGCATTGTACGCGAAAAAAAACGGCATCCGAAGATGCCGTTTTCCATTAGGCCACGAGTCTCAGTCATCCTTGATTGGTTGCCCGACCATGGCATCCACACGCTCCCGCAATTCCTTGCCTGGTTTGAAGTGGGGAACCCGCTTTTCCGGAACCATCACTTTGTCACCCGACTTGGGATTGCGTCCTATGCGTGGTGGACGGCTGTTCAGCGCGAAGCTGCCAAAACCACGAATTTCGATGCGCTGGCCCATGGATAAACCATTTGCCATCGCATCAAGTATGGTCTTGACCGCGAAATCCGCATCCTTGGCAACCAGTTGCGGATAACGCTCAGCCAAACGCGCAATCAACTCCGACTTTGTCATGCCTTCGTCTTCAATTACTGCTTGTTGTCGAGCTTGGCTTTCAACAATGCGCCCAGGCTGGTGGTGCCGGAAGCTGCATTCGAATCAGCCGCCATCTTCTGCATGGCTTCCTGAGTTTCGACATTGTCTTTAGCCTTGATCGACAGCTGGATGCTGCGAGCTTTGCGATCGACGTTGATGATCATCGCTTCAACGCTATCACCCACTTTCAGGTGAGTACCCGCATCTTCCACGCGATCGCGGGAGATTTCGGAAGCGCGCAGATAACCTTCAACTTCGTCGGTCAGCTGAACTACAGCACCTTTAGGTTCAACAGCCTTAACGGTACCGTTAACCACAGCACCTTTGTCGTTCAGTGCGGTGTAGTTGTTGAACGGGTCGCCTTCCAGTTGTTTCACGCCCAGCGAAACACGCTCGCGTTCAACGTCGATCGCCAGAACAACTGCTTCCAGCTCGTCACCTTTCTTGAACTTGCGAACAGCTTCTTCGCCAGCTTCGGTCCAGGACAGATCGGACAAGTGAACCAGACCGTCGATGTTACCGGACAAGCCGATAAATACGCCGAAGTCAGTGATGGACTTGATAGCGCCTTTCACTTTGTCGCCTTTTTTGTGCGACATGGCGAAGTCTTCCCATGGGTTCGGTTTGCACTGTTTCATGCCCAGCGAAATACGACGACGTTCTTCGTCGATTTCCAGAACCATGACTTCCACTTCGTCGCCCAGTTGAACAACTTTGGAAGGAGCCACGTTCTTGTTGGTCCAGTCCATTTCGGAAACGTGAACCAGACCTTCGATACCTTGTTCAACTTCAACGAATGCGCCGTAGTCGGTCAGGTTGGTCACTTTACCGAATAGGCGGGTGCCTTGTGGGTAACGACGGGACAGACCGGTCCAAGGATCGTCGCCCAGTTGTTTCACGCCCAGAGAAACACGGTTTTTCTCTTGATCGTATTTCAGAACCTTAGCGGTGATTTCCTGGCCAACCGACAGCACTTCGGACGGATGGCGAACACGACGCCATGCCAGGTCGGTGATGTGCAACAGACCGTCGATACCGCCGAGATCCACGAACGCGCCGTAGTGGGTGATATTTTTGACGATACCGGTCACCACAGTGCCTTCTTTCAGCGTTTCCATCAGTTTCTGACGCTCCTCGCCCATCGATGCTTCGATGACAGCGCGGCGGGACAGAACGACGTTGTTACGCTTACGATCCAGCTTGATGACCTTGAATTCCATGGTCTTGCCTTCGAACGGCGTGGTGTCTTTGACGGGACGCACGTCAACCAGCGAACCCGGCAGGAATGCACGGATACCGTTGGTCAGCACGGTCAGACCGCCTTTGACTTTACCGTTGATGGTGCCGGTAACCAGCTCGCCGGATTCCATCGCTTTTTCCAGCGACAGCCAGGAAGCCAGACGCTTGGCTTTATCACGGGACAGGATGGTGTCACCGAAACCGTTTTCCAGCGATTCGATCGCTACGGAAACGAAATCCCCTACGTTGACTTCGAGTTCGCCGCTATCGTTTTTGAATTCTTCGATAGGAATGAAGGCTTCGGATTTCAGGCCGGCGTTGACGATCACGAAGTTGTGGTCGAGACGAACGACTTCAGCGGAAATCACTTCACCGGAACGCATGTCCTGACGGGACAACGATTCTTCGAACAGCGCGGCAAAACTTTCCATGCCAGACTCAGGGGAGGTAGAAACTGTAGACATATTAAAAGGGGGGTTAGCCAATTTTGCTGCACCATGCAGCAACGATTGGGTTAGGGTTAAACACAATCCGGACAGACCTTGCGTCTTCCGGACACCTACTACATGCACATTGAAAAGGAAGGAAAACAGAAACCTTGCTTAACCTGCGCTCTTACTGCGACGTGCTACAACCTGCATACCATTCCAGCACCTGGGCCACCGCTTGTTCTATCGTCAGCTCAGAGGTATCCAGCAAATAGGCACTTTCCGCAGGCTTGAGAGGAGAAACGGCACGATTGGCATCGCGCGCGTCACGATCCATCAAGTCCTGTAAAAGGTCGGACAGTTTAGCAGGAAAACCTTTTTCAATCAATTGCTTATAACGCCTTTCCGCCCTTGCAGAAACACTGGCGGTAAGAAAGACTTTCAGCCGGGCCTGGGGGAAAATTACCGTTCCCATATCGCGCCCATCGGCCACCAATCCGGGCGGCTGGCAAAAGCCGAGTTGCAGCTGATGCAAGCCCTCGCGCACCGCCGGCAAGGCCGCTACCCGAGAGGCAGCGTTACCGACTTCTTCGGCACGAATGGCGTCAGTCACCTCTTCATCGCCCAGAAAAATCTTCCCCTTGACAAAACGGCAAGGCAGGGAGGCGGCCAGCTTGCCCAGTTCAGCGGCGTCATCGAGTGCAATCTTGTTGCGCCGTGCAGATAAAGCTGTCAGTCGGTACAAGGCACCGGAATCCAGATAATGAAAACCCAGATGCGCAGCCACGCGCTGGGCGACCGTACCCTTGCCGGACGCGGTAGGTCCATCAATGGCGATGACAGGAATAGAGGAAATGGTCATTCTGCTTAGTCTTGTTTTGCCGGCCACAGTGCCGTTGGTCGTCGGTCAATTGATGGTCAAACCCGCACGATCTGGCCGAATGCCTCGAAATAATCGGGGAAAGTCTTGGCCACGCATTTCGGATCATTAATGCCGATCTTCGCTCCCTGACGTATCGCCCCATTCAGGCTGGCCAGCGAAAAGCACATCGCCATGCGGTGATCGTCGTAGGTATCGATTTCGGCGGGCGCAATCTGCGGGGGCGGCGTGACTTTGAGGTAATCGTCACCTTCTTCCACGATTGCGCCGAGTTTGCGCAATTCCTTGGCCATCGCAGCAATGCGGTCGGTTTCCTTCACGCGCCAGCTACCGATGTTGCGCAGCGTCGAAGTTCCGTTCGCATACAATGCGGCAACGGCAATCGTCATCGCCGCATCGGGGATATGGTTGAAATCGGCATCGATAGGTTTTAACGCGCCATTGCCACGTGCCTCAATCCAGTTATCACCCATGGTGATGGTTGCGCCCATCTGTTCCAGCGCTTCGACGAAACGCACATCACCCTGGATGCTGTCGCGTCCCACGCCTTCGACCCGCACCGGACCGCCCGCAATTGCACCGGCTGCCAGAAAATAGGACGCGGAAGAGGCATCACCTTCCACGTGTATGGTGCCGGGGCTGGTGTAATGCTGACCGGCGCGTATCGTAAATGCCTGCCAGCCGTCACGCTCGACTTCCACGCCGAAGCGTCGCATCAGATTCAATGTGATCTCGATATAGGGCTTGGAAATCAGCTCTCCCACAACCTCGATTCGCAAGTCCTGCTCACGCGCCATCAGCGGTGCAGCCATCAGCAAGGCGGTCAGGAACTGGCTGGACACATTGCCTCGCACCTGCATGCGATGTGCATTGATCTGACCGCGCTGGATATGCAGCGGCGGATAACCCGGTTCGCCAGCATAAGAAATTCGTGCACCTACTGCGTTCAGCGCATCGACCAGATCGCCGATCGGACGCTCGTGCATGCGCGGTATGCCATGCAGCGTATAGTCGCCGCCTATGGCAGCCAGTGCAGCCGTCAACGGGCGAATCGCGGTGCCGGCGTTGCCCATGAACAGGTCCGCGTGATGCACCCGCAAGCTTCCCTGCGAACCGTGCACGACGTAATCCTGGCTCTCGCCGATCTGCTCCCATTGCACGCCCAACTTCTGCAACGCCATCAGCATCACGTGCGTGTCGTCGGAAGCAAGCAGCTCCAGTATCCTGGTCGTGCCACCCGCCAAGGCTGCCAGCAGCAGCGTACGATTTGAGATGCTCTTGGAGCCCGGCAGGCGCACCGCTCCTTCGGCGTGCGAAGCTGGCTGCAGATAAAGGAAATGCGGATATTTTTTCATTATTCACCACCCTGCTTTGCTTGCTGCTCTGCGGTTTCAATCGCACGCATCCAGTTATGCCGCGCCTGCTGCGCATTGGCGAAGATGGCTTCAAGTGACATGCCGTCTTCCGCCAGCAGCAACTCGCGCATGCGCTTCAACTGCACCATATAAGCATCCAGTTCTTCCAGCAGGGCAGTCTTGTTGGCCAGGCTAATATCGCGCCACATCTCGGGCGAGGAACCCGCGATACGGGTGAAATCCCGGAAACCGCTGGCGGCAAACTGGAACAACAAATCTGCATGCGGCTTGCGTGCCACGTCATCGACCAGCGCATAAGCCAGCAAATGCGGCAAGTGGCTGACCGAAGCAAACACCTGGTCATGCTGCTGCGGCGTCAGGTGGTAAATCGTCGCACCGCACTGGTCCCACGCCCAAGCCACGCGTGCCACGTCATGCGGATCATTTTCCGGCAATGCAGTCAGCACCACTTTTTTCCCGTGATACAAATCGACGATAGCAGCATCCGGCCCATTGGTTTCCCGACCAGCAATCGGATGGCCGGGTACAAACTGACCGATTTTTTTACCCAGCGCGGCACGCGCCGCGGCCACCACATCAGTCTTGGTACTACCAGCATCAGTGACTACCGTGCCCGGCTGCAGATGCGGCTCGATGGCAGCAAGAATAGCGCCGGTCTGGGCAACGGGGGCCGCCAGCAATACCAGATCAGCACCTTCAACCGCCTCAGCCATGGAAGAACTGGCCACATCGATGATGTTCAGTTCCTGCGCCCGCTTAAGCGTTGCAGCGCTCCTGCCCACGCCGACAATAGTCTGCACGGCGCCCGCCTGCTTCAAGGCGCGCGCGAAAGAGCCGCCAATCAGGCCAACACCAACAATTACGATTTTCTTCAACACAATGAAGTCGAATTTAGAAAAATGAAATAAATCAGGCCAGCGCTTTCTTCAGCGCGTCGATAAAACGCTGGTTCTCTTCCGGCAAGCCGATGGTAATGCGCAACCACTGTGGCAATCCGTAATTACCCACCGGGCGCACAATCACGCCCTGTTTCAGCAAGGCCAGGTTCACGCGGTTACCCGCTTCATTATCGTCCCCGACTTTAACCAGCACAAAGTTACCGTAGGAGGACAAATACTCCAGCCCCAATGCATCGAATGCTGCCGTTAATTGCCGATAACCGTCCGCGTTCACCTGGGCACTTCTTCTCAAAAATTCCGCGTCGTTCAAGGCGGCGATAGCAGCAGCCTGTGCCAGTGTGTTGACATTAAACGGCTGGCGAATACGATTGAGCAAATCGGTGAGCGCCGGTTGCGCAATAGCAAAGCCCACACGCAGACCAGCCAATCCATATGCCTTGGAGAGCGTGCGCGACACCAGCAGGTTGGGATACTGCCGTGTCCAGGCAATCGAATCGTATTGCAACTCGGCCGGCAGATATTCGTTGTACGCCTCATCCAGTACGACTACTGCATTGGCGGGCACTTTCTTCATGAAAGCTTCGATTTGCGCAGCGGGCAGGAAAGTGCCGGTAGGGTTATTCGGGTTGGCGATAAAAATCAGGCGCGTATCGGGCGTAATCGCCGCGGCCATGGCTTCCAGGTCATGGCCGTATTCCCTGGCAGGCACAACGATGGCACGCGCACCAACCGCCTGAGTCGCCAGTGCATACACGGCGAAGGAATACTGCGAGTACATAACAGCCTGGCCCGGTTGCACCAGCGCATGAGCGGCCAATTCCAGGATGTCATTGCTGCCGTTGCCCAGCGTAATCCAATCCTGCGGCACATCGTGTTTGGCTGTAATGGCTGCCTTCAATGCAAAGCCATTACCATCCGGGTAGCGGCCTATCTCGCTGGCTGCTTCCAGCATTGCCTGTTTCGCCGACTCAGGCATACCCAAAGGATTTTCATTGGAAGCCAGCTTGACGATGGAGGCTTCGTCCAGACCGAATTCCCGCGCCACTTCCGAGATGGGCTTGCCTCCCTGATAGGGAGCAATCGCACGTACGTAGTCGGGACCGAATTGGATAGACATCTTGAATTCCTGGAATCAATTGATAAAGAATGTTACCGAAGCAGTGCACTTGTATGGAGTCATCCGCTTTTTCCTGCGCATGCGGAATGCAGAGGTACGCCCGCCCTGCTCCGACAAGAGCAAGGCGGATAAATCAAAGACTGGCCGGATAAGAACCCAGAAGCTTGAAATAAGCGGCATTTTCCTTCAGTTCCTGCAAGGCCTGAGCCACTTTCTCCTCCTGTGCATGGCCTTCGATATCGACATAGAAGTAATATTCCCATGAACCGGTACGCGCAGGACGCGATTCGAAGCGACTCATCGACACCCCATGCCGGGCTAGCGGCGCCAGCAGGCTATGCACCGCCCCCGCCCGGTTCGGCACGGAGAGGATCAGAGAAGTCTGATCCTTACCGCTGGGCGCGCTCACGAGGCGGCCGATCACGGCAAAACGCGTTCGATTATGCGGATCATCCTGGATATGCGATTGCACGACCGCCAACCCATACTGCTGGCCGGCAAATTCGCCCGCCACGGCAGCCAGTGTCGGGTCTTCGCTGGCCATCTTGGCGGCTTCCCCATTCGAAGATACCGCCTGACGCGCGATATTCGGGTAATGCTGGTTCAACCAACCCTGACACTGCGCCAGCGCCTGCGAATGGGCACAGATACGCGTTACACCGTCCATCTTTCCGCTTTTGGTCAGCAAATTGTGCTGAACGGGTAGCACGACTTCGCCATTGATCAGCAAGGAAGTCTGGAGCAGCAAGTCCAGCGAACGGCTGACCGTACCTTCAGCGGAATTCTCCACCGGCACCACACCGAAATCCGCCGCTCCTGATTCAGTTGCGCGAAAGACCTCATCAATCGACACGCAAGACAAGCCATCCACGGCACGCCCGAACTGCCGGTAAACCGCCTGCTCGGAAAAAGTCCCGGCCGGTCCCAGGTACGCCACCGTAGTGCGTTTTTCCAGCGCCCGGCAGGCCGACATAATGTCGCGGAAAATCATCTGCAGATCAGTAGAGGCAAGCGGCCCGGGATTATTGGCAGCGACATTGCGCAGCACTTGTGCTTCACGCTCGGGCCTGAACACCGGCGCATTGGTTTCCGCCTTCACATGCCCTACTTCCTCCGCCAGACGCGCGCGTCGGCTCAGAAGGTCAAGTAGTTGTTTGTCGATTGCATCGATTTGCTCGCGCAAAGGCTGGAGTTTGTCGTCGCTCATAAGTGGAGTGTGTGCGGGTGGGCCGCTTTATCCGTGTTGCTTTTCAAATTCTTTCATGTAGGCCACCAGGGCCTGCACGCCATCGATAGGCATCGCGTTGTAAATCGACGCACGCATGCCGCCCACCGACTTATGCCCCTTCAACTGCAGCAGCCCCCGCGCTTTTGCGCCTTCCAGGAAAGCCGAGTTCAGCGACTCATCATGCAGGTAGAAAGGAATATTCATGCGCGAGCGACATGATTTGTCAACATGCGTGACATAAAAACCGGTGGAATCCAGATAATCGTACAAGAGTGCCGCCTTGGCAATATTCCGGCGCTCGATTTCCGCCACGCCACCCTGACGCTTGAGCCACTGGAATACCAGACCCGCGATATAGATCGCATAGGTCGGCGGGGTGTTGTACATGGAGTCATTATCAGCAACTGTCTTCCAGTCGAAAGCCGACGGGCAGAACGGCAAGGCTTGTCCCAGCAGATCTTCGCGCACGATAACGATCGTCAGTCCTGCCGGGCCGATGTTCTTTTGTGCACCACCAAAAATCACGCCGTATTTCGATACGTCAATCACGCGGGACAGGATATGCGAGGACATATCTGCCACCAGCGGTGCACTATTGGTATCCTCAGCCACATCCGGCGTATCGTGGAACTCCACGCCATCGATGGTTTCATTGGTGCAGATATGCACGTAAGCGGCGTTTTTGCTCAACTTCCAACTGTCACGCGGCGGGATGACAGCAAACTTGTCTGCCTCGGAAGATGCCGCGACATTGACGTTCGCATATTTCTTCGCTTCGCGGATGGACTTACCGGACCAGGAACCGGTATAGATGAAGTCTATGGTCGCGGGCTGTTCGGCGCGACCCAGCAGATTCATCGGGATGATGGCGTTTTCTGCAATGGCGCCGCCCTGCATGAACAGGATCCTGTAGTTAGCAGGCACCGCCAGCAATTCGCGCAGGTCACGCTCGGCGGTCTGGTATATCGACGTAAATTCCGGTCCGCGATGGCTCATTTCCATCACCGACATGCCGCTACCCTGCCAGTCCAGCATTTCAGCAGCGGCCTGCTCCAGCACTTCCTTGGGCAGGACCGCCGGACCGGCAGAAAAGTTGTAGACGGCCGTCATTACACCTCCGCTTCGCCGCCTTCGTCTTCTACCTCGGACTTGTCTTCCGCGTCGGTTTCGACGATACGCTGCAGGCCAGACAGCTTGGTGCCATCTTCCACCGCGATCAGCGTCACGCCCTGCGTTGCACGGCCCATCTCCCGAATCTCTGCCACGCGGGTACGGATCAGTACGCCGCCGGTGGTAATCAGCATGATTTCATCATTCGGCTCAACCAGGGTAGCTGCCACGACCTTGCCGTTACGCTCGGAAGTCTGGATCGCGATCATGCCCTTGGTGCCGCGGCCATGACGGGTGTATTCGGCAATAGGTGTGCGCTTGCCAAAACCATTTTCCGTCGCGGTCAGTACCGACTGCTGTTCATTCTCGGCAACCAGCAAGGCAATCACCTGCTGCCCTTCTTCCAGGTTCATGCCGCGCACGCCGCGCGCATTGCGGCCCATCGGACGCACATCGTTTTCATCGAAGCGCACCGCCTTGCCACCATCGGAGAACAACATCACGTCGTGCTGGCCGTCTGTCAGCGCCGCGCCGATCAGATAATCGCCGTCATCCAGATCCACCGCGATGATGCCAGCCTTGCGTGGATTACTGAAGTCCGACAGAGGGGTTTTCTTCACGGTACCGAGCGCGGTAGACATGAACACGTAGCGATCTTCCGGGAAAGTGCGGTTTTCACCAGATAGCGGCAACACCACGGTGATCTTCTCGCCATCCTGCAGCGGGAACATATTCACAATAGGCTTGCCGCGAGAGTTGCGCGAACCCTGTGGCACCTCCCAGACCTTGAGCCAGTACAGGCGGCCGCGGTTGGAGAAGCATAAAATGTAATCGTGGGTATTGGCGATGAAGAGCTGGTCGATCCAGTCGTCTTCCTTGGTCGCCATCGCCTGCTTGCCGCGTCCGCCGCGTTTCTGTGCACGATATTCGGAAACCGGCTGCGACTTCATATAACCGGAATGCGAAAGCGTTACCACCATGTCCTGCGGTGTGATCAAGTCTTCGGTAGCCAGGTCGGTGGCATTCGATTCAATCGTGGAACGGCGTTCGTCCTTGGCGCCGACGCCGTATTCCTGCTTGGCGGCATTCAGCTCGTCGGAAATGATGATCGTCACACGCTCAGGCTTGGACAGAATATCCAGCAGATCCGCGATCTGCGCCATCACATCCTTGTATTCATTAACGATCTTGTCCTGTTCCAAACCGGTCAGGCGTTGCAGGCGCATTTGCAGGATTTCCTGCGCCTGCTCGTCGGAGAGTTTATACAAGCCGTCATTTTGCAGACCGTAATGCTTGGGCAGGCTTTCCGGACGGAAGGCGTCTGCGCCCAGTGGATTGTCGGCAGTTGCACGAGCCAGCATGTCACGCACCATCGAGGAATCCCAAGAGCGCGACATCAATTCAGCCTTCGCGATCGGCGGCGTCGGAGCAGCCTTGATGATCGCGATAAAGTCATCGATATTGGCCAAGGCAACGGCCAGGCCTTCCAACACATGACCGCGTTCGCGCGCCTTGCGCAGTTCGAATACGGTGCGGCGCGTCACCACTTCACGGCGATGCGACAGGAAACACTCCAGCATTTTCTTCAGGTTCAGCAGTTTGGGCTGGCCATCGACCAGCGCCACCATGTTCATGCCGAAGGTGTCTTGCAACTGGGTTTGCTTGTACAGGTTGTTCAGCACCACTTCCGGCACTTCGCCACGCTTCAGCTCGATCACCACGCGCATACCGGACTTGTCGGATTCGTCGCGGATATCGGAAATGCCGTCCAGCTTCTTGTCGCGCACCAGCTCTGCAATGCGCTCCAGCAGCGACTTCTTGTTAACCTGGTATGGAAGCTCATCAATGATAATGGCGCTGCGATTGCCGTCGCGCCCCACCTCTTCAAAGTGCGTCTTAGCGCGCATCACGACACGGCCACGACCGGTGCGATAGCCGTCGCGCACGCCGGAAATGCCGTAGATGATGCCGCCGGTCGGAAAATCCGGGGCAGGGATGATTTCAATCAGCTCATCGATCGTACAATCCTGATTGCGCAACACGTGCAGTGCACCATCGATGACTTCCGTAATGTTATGCGGCGGAATATTGGTCGCCATGCCCACTGCGATACCGGAAGAACCGTTGATCAGCAGGTTGGGAATGCGGGTTGGCAGTACCGAAGGCTCTTTTTCCTTGCCATCGTAGTTGGGAACGAAATCAACGGTTTCCTTCTCGATATCGGCCAGCATCTCGTTGGCGATCTTGTCCATGCGACACTCGGTGTAACGCATCGCCGCAGCACTATCACCATCGATGGAACCGAAGTTACCCTGCCCATCCACCAGTGTGTAACGCAATGAAAAATCCTGCGCCATACGCACCAG
>JAEZLB010000239.1 GCA_023435945.1 Pseudomonadota bacterium
CAAGTTCCTGCGCAGGAGGTTGGCATGAAGTCCCCCATCGCATCCCTGCCAGCACCGCCGCGACGGGCCCGCTGGTCCGACTGGCTGCTACTGATCGCCCTCCTGGCGCTGATTGTTGCCAGCTTCGCTTCGCTGTCGCTGGAATGGCGCGCTTTTTTCAGTGCCGAGGCACTGCGCAGTTTCATGGAGTTCCTTCAGGGCTTTGCGCCGCCCGATCTTTCCCTGCCCTTCCTCGAACGCATCGCCGTTGCGACGCTGGAAACGCTGGCGATGTCGGCAGTCGGCACCCTCATCGCCGCAGTACTCGGACTGGTGCTGGCCTTACCTGCTGCGGGGCGCATGGGATGGATGACGCGGGTGGTCACACGCTGGATATTGAACTTCTCGCGCTCGATACCGGAACTGGTGTGGGCCGCATTATTGCTGATCGCAGCCGGTCTCGGCCCGCTGGCGGGAACACTGGCCCTGGCCGCCCATACTACCGGTGTGCTGGGCCGCCTGTTTGCGGAAACCCTGGAGAATGCTTCGCCGCTGCCGGAGACCAGCCTGCGCCTCAATGGCGCATCGGCCATCTCTGCCTTCATGTATGCGACCCTGCCGCAAGCCCTGCCGCAAATGGTGTCTTATACGCTCTATCGCTGGGAAAACAATATCCGCGCGGCGGCGGTACTCGGCGTCGTCGGAGCGGGCGGTTTGGGGCAGATGCTGAAATATCACCTGTCGCTGTTTCACATGCAGCAAGCCGCAACGGTGCTGATCGCGATGTTGCTGCTGGTGATACTCGTTGATGGCTTGAGCCTGGTTTTGAGACGAATGATGACAAGATAGCTTCAGGTTTTCCTGAAACTTGTCGTCCCTTTCACCTTCAATGAGAAGGCAGGAACGCGACTACAATGTAGCGACCCCATATGGCCGCTGCAATGCCGTCCCATTCTATACAAGCTGATCGCAGACCTATCCATGCTGGAATTGCGCAATATAAACAAGTCCTACGGCAATGGCAGGCGCATCCTGAATGCCCTGTCTTATACCCTGGCCTCAGGCGAATTCGTGGCCGTGATGGGCGAGTCCGGCGTAGGCAAGTCCACACTGCTGAACCTGATCGCGGGACTCGACACGCCTGACGCCGGCGATATTCTGATCGACGGCACGGCCATGGCGGCGCTGGATGACGATGCTGCTACGGCGCTGCGTCGGGAAAAATTCGGCTTCGTCTTTCAGGCCTTCCATATCCTGCCGCACCTCACACTGCAGCAGAATGTCGCCCTGCCGCTGCTGCTCAATGAGCAGTCATCGTCCGCTGTCACGGATCGCACCCGCAAAATGCTGGCGGCGGTTGGACTGGCCGGACGCGAACAGGACTTTCCCCGGCAGTTGTCGGGGGGAGAATTGCAGCGCGTCGCGATTGCCCGCGCGCTGGTGCATAAACCCAAGCTGCTATTAGCGGATGAGCCCACCGGCAATCTGGACCCGGAAACGGCGCAGGAAGTACTCAGCCTGCTGCGTCATGAAATCAAGGCCAACGGTGCCTCGGCCATCATGGTCACCCACTCCCATGCCGCGGCCGCAGTGGCAGACCGCGTACTGATGCTGACCCGATCCGGCTTGCAGCCCGTGGAAACTTCATGACCCAACGCGTGCTGACACGCTGGCTGTTATGGGGCGAATGGCGCGCCCATCCCTTGCGCGTGCTGGCAGCGATTGCCGCCATCGCCACCGGCGTGGCGCTGGGTTTTGCCATTCACCTGATCAATTCCGCCGCCTACAACGAATTTTCCGCAGCAGTGCGCAGCCTGTCGGGACAAGCCGATCTGCAGGTGCGCGCCAGCCAGCAAAGCTTCGATGAAAACTGGTATCCGAAACTCGCACAGATGCAGGGTGTGGAACTGGCGAGCCCGGTGCTGAATTTCGATGCCGATGTGCCGGATCGCGATGGGACGCTGAATGTACTGGGCATCGATGTCCTGCGCGCCTCGCGCATTGCACCTGACCTGATAGGCGTAGCGGAAGAAGGTCGGCGTTTCGATACGCTGGCCGCCGATGCCATCTTCCTCTCTCCCGCCGCGATGGAGTGGCTGGCTGTCAAGCAAGGTGACTCACTCACGCTGCGCGCCGGCGCACGGCAGGCGACCTTGCGCGTGGCTGGCACCATCGTGCGTGCACGGGCCGGCCAGCGCCTGGGCGTGATGGATATCGCTGCAGCGCAATGGCATTTTGGCCGCCTGGGGCAACTGACACACGTGGACCTGAAACTCGCCGAGGGCATCGACCGGGAACGGTTCCGCCAGCAGTTATCGGCTCTATTACCGCCGCAATTGCAGGTGACGGAAACGGCCGATCAGGAAGCACGCATTGCCAACATGTCGCGCGCTTATCGCGTGAACCTGAATGTGCTGGCACTGGTTGCCTTGTTTACCGGCGCCTTCCTGGTATTTTCTACCCAAGCTCTGTCGGTGATCCGGCGCCGCCAGCAACTGGCATTGCTGCGCGTGATCGGCATGCGCAGGCGCGAGGTGCTGAGGCAAATCCTGCTCGAAGGCGGCTTACTCGGCATGACGGGAGCAGCACTCGGCCTGGCAGCGGGATATGGCCTGGCGGGTCTGGCCCTGCGCTTCTTCGGCGGCGATCTCGGCGGTGGTTATTTTCCCGG
>JAEZLB010000152.1 GCA_023435945.1 Pseudomonadota bacterium
GGATTATGATCCGGCACCTGCTCGTCGTCTGGAGCAGGCACACCCGGAACCGGGACTGGATCCTCGTCATCGAAAGGCTCGTTATCGGGAGTGGGGGTGGGTGCTCTATGCATAACCAGACTTTCACAACACATTGCAATATCTTCTAAGACGCACACTTAAGGTGAAATGTTCGCGCCTCGCAGAAAAACAAAGCACAGTAATCCAGTCGCAAAATAATATATTGTCAGTCGAACAGCTGGGTGCAGGTAAGGGTAAATCTGGCCCTCTGTTTGAAGCATGCCAAGCACCGGAAAAGCAAGAAGCGACTCTGACATGAAACTCGCCACCGATTTCGGTCAGCCTATTTCGTTTGTAACAATACTTAACCAAGCTTGAGGAAAAGAAAGCCCCTCAGTAAGCTCTACTTACCTTGAATGCGATCAAGGTGTCCTAGCGAGAAGCCCTATCCCCCGAGAGCCTATCGCTAGTGCAACTCAGTAGATTTATGCTTCTTTTGCAGTGCGTAGTTTCCCCCCGGCCCGGCGCCCCCTCCTGTTTTTTCTCGCCGGGCCACCTTCCTTCCCTTATCGTTTTATTCCCATTACTCGACGCATCTCGGAAGCGACAAAGCACTCTCTTCAAATTCCCTCCGGTTTCCACCAACTTTTCATCAAGTTTTCAGAAGCCAATATTGATTAACAGAGACGAATACCGCATAATACCGGCTCGCGTCGCCGGGATGGCGGAACAGGTAGACGCACGGGACTCAAAATCCCGCGCCAGAAATGGCGTGCCGGTTCGATTCCGGCTCCCGGCACCACCCTATCAAATTAATGGGTTACGAGCGCTCCACTCGTGAAAATACCCTCTTCTTCTTAGCATCCCAAAAAATCCCCAATTTTTCCAAGGGGGTCTCTAACCCGAGATTCAACGAACACGTGCGAGCGTAGAGAAACACAGGTTCAGAAAACGCGTACGCCTAATTGCGCCCCTGAATACCCTGCTACCTTTATAAAAAATTGATGCCTTGGAATGAGCCAAGGAAACGCTTTGTCTGCTTCTGGATAATCTTGAAAATCCTTTAAGAAAAGCGGGAAAGCTTTCTAGTCGGAACTAGACCGATACGGACAGGGAGTTGCCCCAAACAAGAAGTGTATTGCCTCAGCCCTCAGAGGCTATGCGTCGTCACGCCGCGCCCGCTTGCCACGGAGCCTAATCGGTGACCTGCTTGACTGTATCCACTTTGAAGTTTTCTGGCATCTCCTACCCACTCATCACACCTCCCATTAGCCAAATGACAGGGCACGGAAACATCTATGGAAGCCGGGTGATGCAGGATTGTTGAAACCAGAACGCACGTCAATCTCCTGGAGACAATGATTCGAGTTTAAAGAAGCGAATACCGAGGAGGCACTTGCTCCCAGAAGAAGTCCTTATGCATTCAATATATTAAGAAATGTAAAGCCGCTCTCACTCATGCCTTGAAGCAACTATATTTCCTCATGATAAGAATAAGGAGTAACAAAAATGGAGATAACTGAAGAGATGCTGCGAATGGCCATGAAAAAGGCCATAGAGCATGGGCTCATACCTCGGCACCAGTCTCCCGAGCTCTACATGGAGAACCAGGCAGCACTGAAGGACATCCTAAAAGCCGCCCAGCAAACCGATACTTCTAATCACACCAATGCGACTGTGACAGTCCTATCCCAACTTAAAACCGCCCCCCACCCAGGCTCCCCTAATCTGCCTCGGCCGAGTCACTCCACGTCTGTCACCAGCGATAACGTCGTAGACCTGCATACACGTCGCCAGTACCTCGCATAAAAGAGAAGAGTTTGTGCAATCAAACCAGGGATTTCTGAGCCCTCCTCCAGAGATTCCTGGAGCCCCTCCCCCGATAAATCACGGAAGGAAGTTCCACTTCCTCACCAAACAGAAATATCCAACACCCTGCCCCTTCTGCTCAGGTGATGCTGTTTGACCACCGTGGAAAACGGACCATTGCCTTGCCAAAGTAACAGCCCCTCTCGCAACAAATTAGTCGTGTGCCGGTCTGAAAGGAAACCTTAGGAGACAACATGACTTTTTCAATTGTGGCACGTTGCGAGAGGAGCGGGCAGCTTGGTGTAGCGGCGATTACGGCAGTCCAGTCAGTAGGCAAACTGGCCTGTCATGCCCGTCCCAATATGGGCGCCATTGCCTCACAAGCGCTATTGAATCCCTATCTTGCCTATGATGGATTACGCCTGCTGGAGCGGGGACTGAGCGCACAAGAAGTGCTGAAACGTGTACTGGCGACAGATTTTCGCCCTCAGAATCGGCAGGTAGGAATTATCGATGCACAAGGCCGGACTGCAGTCTGGACCGGCCAGGATACGCTGCCCTGGTCTGGACACTACGAAGGAAAATTCTTTACCACTCAAGGGAATCGCCTGACCGGCCCGGAAGTGCTGGAGTCAGTGGTACAAAGCATGGAAGCCTCAGCACATCTCACCCTGGCAGAACGACTGGCGCTGGCTTTACAGGCTGGAGAAAAAGCGGGAGGAGACAAGAAGGGAGAGCGATCGGTGAACGTTCGGGTATTCGGTGAAGAGGAATATCCTCTTTGCGATATACGTATCGATGACCATGACCAGGCAATACAGGAGCTGCGACGGCTCTTCAACTTGTATCAAAGAGAAATCCTGCCGAATGTCCTGAAACTTCCGAAACGCTCCGAAATACCTCGCCCCCACTGAAGCGCGCTCTGCCTCATGCTAACTGGCCCTGCTTTCGCCCGTCATGCCTTATTCGCGGCAAGCTTACCCTGCATGGTAGAGGTAGCCATATAAAAAATTTGTCATCTCTTTGCGGCAACCAAGGCATCGGCGTTTTCAGGATCGGCTGCGAAAGATAAACCACCGGGGTTTAGCCCTGGCCTTCCTGGAACTCAGGAGAGTCCATACGCCACCTCACCAAACTTGCGAAATCACAAAAGTGGGAACCTGACAGAAAGAAAAATAACTAATTGCAAAATGAATTTTATTAA
>JAEZLB010000337.1 GCA_023435945.1 Pseudomonadota bacterium
CCGTGATCATCCTGGTCGTGCAAAAACCGTTTTAAGTCCCTCATGGATTTTCTTCGATATCGGTACCGATGTTGTGATGGAAGACAAGCTTGCCGCCATACCAGCCGGTGGCGGCAAGCGAGAGGGCATTCACCACCGACAGGAACAGGCCCCACGGCAATACGACTGCTTCCGGATCGGGTACGCGTTGCCACCAGTTGGCGGCAGCGAGGGAGATCAGCATCACTGCAGCGATGAAATGGCTCCAGCTGGCGACATGCCTTCTTATCTTGTGCACGATCATGAAATCCATTGTTCCTGCCAGCCCCGCCAGAGTGCCCATCACGAAAGCAGCACCGGTTATCCAGAGCGCCATGCGGGCCCAGAATGCGTCGGCGGTCCACCAGTACGCCAGGTCACACGCCAGTCCTCCCATCACGAATGCGACAGGAAAAGACACCATCATCGCGTGTATCGGGTGTCCCGCAATGGAGACCGCACTGTGCGTACTATCCGGCGCGGGTTTGAGCAGGGGGCTTTTGACGGACATAGGGTGCAGGTTAATGCTGTTGCCAGATAGAGTAAGCATGACAGGGATCGTTCCGATCCCTGTTTGAGCTAGTTAAGCATCTGCCGCGATAGACTTGGCTGAAGCCAGAAAGAAAAAGAACTTCTGTAAAAAATGTGCGTCTGAAAAATAAGCGCCGGTTGATAGTAAGAAAGAGCAGGCGCCACCTTCCTGTGCTACTTGCCTGGCTCATTTCATGCCTTCACCAAACAACGAAGACTTCTTGCGGAACACCTCTTACCCTCTGATCGAGGACTATGCCTTTATTAGCGACTGCCATTGCGGCGCACTGATTTCACGGGATGGTTCGGTGGACTGGTGCTGCATGCCGCGCTTCGATGACGACAGCAGCTTTGGCCGTCTGCTGGACTGGAGGAAAGGGGGGCATTTTTCCATCTGCCCCACCGCGCCTTATGCGGTGTCACGCCGTTATCTGCCTGGTACCCTCGTATTGGAAACGACATTCAAGACCGATGGCGGAGAAATCAGGCTGATCGATTTTTTTGCCATGGACGAGGATGAGCTGCCCAATCCGCGCCTGGATCAGGTTCGCATGATTGAAGGCGTGTCCGGGGAGGTCGAGGTCTGTATAGAAATCTGTCCGCGCTTCGATTTCGGGGAAATCGTGCCCTATGTCGCTCGGCGAGAGAGCGGTGCCTACGTCGCCATCGGAAGCAACCAGGGGCTGTTGATCACGTCCGAGATAGGACTGGAACTGCCGGGCGAAGGAACGCTGCGTGCGGTATGTCGCATCGCTCAGGGAGAGCGACGGCGGCTGTTGACGCAGTTTGAATTCCCGGAGTGCATAGAGGAGGCGGCAACGCATACTTTGCCGGACGCCAGAGAGCTTGATGCGCGCTTTGAGCGTACGGTGGCCTGGTGGAAGAAATGGTCGTCCCAGATGCGCGATTCCTGGGAATGCGACGCGCAGACCATGGCTTCGGCGCTATTCCTGAAGGGGCTGACATTTGAAAAGACAGGGGCGGTGATTGCTGCTGCGACGACCTCGCTGCCGGAGTGGATAGGCGGGGAGCGCAACTGGGATTACCGGTACAGCTGGGTGCGGGATTCGGTTTTCACGGTGCGTGTATTGCACGAACTGGGTTTTGTGGCCGAAGCAGATCGTTTCCACCAGTTCATACAGCGCAGTGCCGCCGGCAGTGCCGAAGAGCTGCAGATCATGTATGGCATAGACGGCAAGCGCCGCTTGCCGGAAGTGGAGCTCGACTGGCTGGAGGGTTACCGGCAATCGAAGCCGGTGCGGGTGGGCAATGGTGCCGCCAAACAGATACAACTCGACATCTATGGTGAGCTGCTGGAGATGGCCTGGGCCTGGCATGTGAACGGCCACCATACCGATCCCAATTACTGGCATTTCCTGTGTGATGTGATCAATACCGTGGACAAACGCTGGGAGAGGAAGGATCACGGCATATGGGAGGTGCGCAGCGAGGAGGCGCATCACGTGCACACCAAAGTGATGTGCTGGGCGGCCGTCAATCGTGCAATACAAATCGCGCAGGACGACCGCTTCGATGCGCCGGTGGATCATTGGATTGCGCTGCGCGACCGTATGCGCACGGTGATTGAAGAAGGCGGTTATGAGAAAGAGCGCGGCATCTTCACCCAGACCTTTGGCAGTCCGCATCTGGATGCGGCGCTATTGCTGCTGCCGCGCGTGGAATTCCTGGATTATTCGGACCCGCGCATGATACGTACCACCGATGCCATCTGCGAGGACCTGGACCGGGGAGGCTTGCTGCTGCGTTATGCGTCTCCCGATGGTTTTCCGCATCCGGAAGGCGTGTTTTTGCCTTGTACTTTCTGGCTGGTAGAGTGCCTCGCTTGCCAGGGCAGGCTGGAGCTTGCATGGCAATATTACGAGCGCGCACTGGCCTGTGCCAACGACGTAGGCCTGCTCTCGGAAGAATTCGATGTCGAACATCGGCATATGCTGGGTAATATCCCTCAAGGTCTGACCCATGTTTCGCAGATTACGGCCAGGCTGGCGCTGGCTAAGGCGGAAAAAGACCGGGGTGGAAACCAGCCGGCCTTGGCCTGAACAATGGAAAGTCTTGCAGAACCATCGCTGGTCTTGCAGGTCTGACACGAAAGTGTCTACTCAAATGAGAAGGAGGATGTGATGCGCAAGATGATATTGCTGGCTGTTGGCGGTTTCCTGTGGCGCACCATCAAGTCGCGCATCATGCGCAGCGGGACGCCTGTCCGGCGCCGGAGGCGATCGTAAAACCTCAATGCGTTGTCGTGGTTTCCTGAGGGAGTGCTGCTTGCTCAGGCCGGGCCAGAATAAAGATGGCGACAGGACAGCAAAGGTCGGCACGGGTTAAACCGGCCGACCTTTATCTTATCTGCCTACGTGGATGTCGCTTTTTCTTTCTCTTGCTTTTCAGCATGTTCCTTTCTGGCTAGTTTCGCAGCCGCTACCATGTTGGCCAGCGCCGCTTCCGTTTCCGTCCAATTACGGGTCTTCAGGCCGCAATCGGGATTCACCCACAAGTGGGCAGCCGGAATCACGCTGGCCGCCTTGCGCAGGCGTGATGCCATTTCTTCTGTGGCCGGTATGCGCGGAGAGTGGATATCGTAGAGGCCGGGCCCGATTTCATTCGGATAGTTGAAATCGCCGAATCCCCGCAGCAGCGCCATATCGGAACGACTGGTCTCTATGGTAATCACGTCGGCGTCCATCGCGGCAATTGCCGGCAATATGTCATTGAACTCCGAGTAGCACATGTGCGTGTGAATCTGCGTGCTGTCTTGTGCACTGCCTGCCGAGATGCGGAAAGCGCGGCTCGCCCAGCCCAGATAGTGTTGCCAGGCGCTGCGCCGCAGCGGCAGTCCTTCACGATAAGCCGGTTCGTCGATCTGTATGATGCTGATGCCTGCCTTCTGCAAGTCGCTGACCTCATCACGTATCGCCAGCGCGATCTGCAATGCCGTGTCCTGACGCGACTGATCGTCACGCACGAATGACCATTGCAGCATGGTGATCGGCCCGGTCAGCATGCCTTTCACTGGCTTGCTGCTTAAGCTTTGCGCATAACGCGCCCATTTCACCGTCATGGCAGCCGGTCTTGATACATCGCCATAAATGATGGGCGGCTTCACGCAGCGCGAACCATAGGACTGCACCCAGCCATTGCGCGTGAAGGCATACCCTTGCAGCTGTTCGCCGAAATATTCCACCATGTCGTTGCGTTCGGCTTCGCCGTGCACCAGTACATCGATACCCAGGTCTTCCTGCTTGGCGATGGCAAGCGCAATAGCTGCCCGCATGGCGGCTTGGTACTGTTCCTTATCGACACGACCCGCTTTCCAGTCAGCCCGTGCTGCGCGTATCTCAGCCGTTTGCGGGAAGG
>JAEZLB010000374.1 GCA_023435945.1 Pseudomonadota bacterium
ACGGCTTAGCAGGCAACTTTACAAGTTATGCCTGACGACCATAGCAAGTTGGTACCACCCCTTCCCATCCCGAACAGGACCGTGAAACGACTTCGCGCCGATGATAGTGCTGCAACCAGTGTGAAAGTAGGTCATCGTCAGGCTAAGTTCTAAGAAAAGCCCCGCACTCCATGAGTGACGGGGCTTTTTGCTTTGGTGGCAGGAAAAAACATGGGCCCCCTGGCCCCACCCGCTGATTGGCTCTCCCTGCATGGCCCGCATGACGTGCTCACGAGGGCCGTGTCCCGCACACACAGGCCGGGGGCAGTGGATCATTGGCGCCGGAAATGTGCCCGGCCTGCGCTTACCGCATGTAACCGGCTTCCGGCAAGCCCGCCACGTCCACCCGCGTGCTGAGGACATAACCCGATAGCGGGTAACGCGCCAGTTCCTCCGGGCTGCGGCCGGCGCGCGCACTGGTGATGTACAGCGTCTTGCAATCCTCGCCCCCGAAACCCACCATGGTCGGGCATAAAAATGGCACCGCCAGCTCGCCTACTACCTCGCCTGCAGGCGACAGGCGCACCACACGCCCCCCTTCGTATAAGGCACTCCAGTAATACCCCGCACCATCCACCGTACCCCCGTCAGGTCGCCCTCCATAATGGGCATCACGGTCTGTGGAAAACTGTTTGAATAATCGCCCGGTGCCCGTTTCCCCTCGGGTAAGGTCGTAGTCATATGCTGTAATTTTGTGGCCTCGCGTATCGGCGTGGTACAAGGTACGGTTATCAGGGCTGAACGCTACGCCGTTGGAGGTGACAACAGGTTTATCGTCAGAACGGATGTGTCCTTGTTCAACGCGGTAAAGCGTTGCAGCGGGGCGGTCGCGGGGTTCATGTATGCTTCCAACCCAAAGGCGGCCCAGCGCATCGCAACGCCCGTCATTAAAGCGTTGCACAGAGGGATCATAAGGGGCATCAGCCACAGTGCTGAGTTGACCGGTTTCAGTATTCAGTATTGCCAAGCCGCTGCGTAGCGCGACAATCAGGCCGCCGTCCCGGCACCATGCGATACAGCCGGGCTCGGATGGCATGGGCCAATATTTGTGCGATGCATCGGCAGGATTAAAGCGATGTACTGCTTTCCCATCAATGTCGATCCAATACAAAACATGCTCCAGCGGATGCCAGATTGGACATTCGCCTAGAGCCATGGGTTGATCGACAACCACATTGAATTGTTCATTAGCCATGGTGATATTGCTTTTTAAGTACGGATTGCGCCATTATGCCGTCTTCACTGTTTATGAGCCGAATAATAGGAGAGAGTTTTGACTGCTCGCACTGCATTGCCCGCTATCGCATTTCTGGGGATTGGCCTGATGGGCAAGCCCATGGCCACACGCCTGTTGCAGGCCGGTTATCCTTTGACTGCGTGGAATCGCTCACGTAACAAGGCTGAATCGCTCGCCAGCTCCGGAGCGGCAATCGCCGGCCTGCCACAGGAAGCAGTAGCGCAGGCTGATATCGTTATCACCATGCTGGAAGCCGGGCCAATCGTAGGGGAGGTGCTACGGCAAGCTTTGCCGGGCCTGCGCGCAGGTACGCTGGTGATCGACATGAGTTCTACGCGGCAGAATGAAGCTCAGGAGTTTCATGCCATGCTCGCCGAGAAAGATGTTAACTTTATCGATGCGCCCGTATCTGGCGGTGTAATCGGTGCGGAACAAGGAACATTGGCAATCATGGCTGGCGGCAGCGAAGCTGATTTTTCGAGGGCGGAAGCCGTGTTGGCGGTCATGGGACGCCCCACCCGTGTTGGCCCCGCCGGCTGCGGACAGCTTGCCAAGTTATGCAATCAGTTGATTGTAGGCGGCACGCTAGGTATCGTCGCGGAAGCATTATTGCTGGCCAAGGAGGGTGGTGCCGACCCCTCTGCGGTACGGCAGGCCATACGCGGGGGATTCGCTGAAAGCCGTATCCTTGAGGTACATGGGCAGCGCATGCTGGACCGGAACTTCATGCCGGGCGGCCAGATCAAGAGCCAGGCCAAGGACATGGAAAATATCCTCATTGCCGCCGCTACAGCGAATCTGAAATTGCCGTTAACCGAACTCGCAACCGAAACTTACCGTGGCCTGGTGGCTGTAACACCGAATGCGGACCAGGCTGCGGCCTTGTTGGCGCTTGAGAGCATTAATCCCGGCAAGCGACTGGGCGAGGGTGAGGATCGCCTGCCATAAGAGGTGAACGTGGTGATGAATGTCTCTAGTCTCTACGCCTCACCGGACGTGGTGACGTTAGTGGCCCAAGCGTCGTCGCACCTGAGATCAGAAGCGATGCTTTCGTTTCAGAGTGGTTGCGGCTCGCTCAGGGCCAGTAGGGCAAAACTTGCCAGCCAATGCGTGCCGACGTAGGGCCCTTGTCCCGCATGTGAAAGCGAAGTGTCAAGATGGGCCTGTATGGATCGATGCACCGTGGCTTGCATGGATTGTGGCAGTGCGTTGCTCAATACACGCCAGCACCAGGCGCGTGACAGATTCAGTCCATCAAGATGACAAAGGCGCGGGTCGTCGCGATCCACGATGGCGATGGGTGTGAGCCAGGAAGACAGACCCTGTTGATCCGGGCAAAACTGCTGCCACCAGGACGCAAATTCCTTTTCCAATACACGTTGCATCAGCAATGCTTCCAGCAGGCCGCCAGACAGAAAATCCTCCGCACTCGGTTCGTAAGCAGCCGGATAGCGTTGGTCGGCTCCATACCATCCAAGAGATTTGCTGCGGATGAGCGCAAGCAAGGACTGATGGCCGATAGCCTCAGCATAGTCCAGCGCAAAAAGCAGGCCCCATGCGCTGTTGGCATGCGTGCCGCTACGGATGGGAAAGCGCGCACGCGGCAAGAAATCCAGATACCGCTCTACGAAACAATCCGTGAGCGGTTGCAGTGCATCGGCCCAGCGTTGAGCAACAGGCCGGGGCGCTGACAGTGCATTAAGCTCGTTTTGCAGTTTCAGTAGCCATGCCCAGCCGTAAGTGCGTTCGAATGCTGAGCGATTGGTCTGCTCCAGATAGGTGACTTCTCCTGAGATGGCTGATGGAGAAAAGTGCAGATCGAACAGAGTAATAATGTCTGCTGCCTCGGGCAAATCGGGCTGCAGATGCATCAGGCGGACCAGCAACCAATGCATGTGTACCGACGAATGCCAGTCGAAACTGCCGTAGAACGCAGGATGCAGGGAACGCGGTGAGCGAAGATCTTCTTCGCCATTGACCACATGGTCGAGCTTGTTCGGGTATTCCTGGCGTACATTGTGCAGCGCCAATTGTGCGAAAGGCGATGCAAGCTTGGCGATTTGCTGGGGCGCCTTCATGGCTCGACCAATGCGGAGATTTATCGCTCAGGCTTCAGCCATGCTTCCACCAAGTTGACCCAGTAACTGGCGCCTATGGGAAGCAACTCATCGTTGAAGTCATAGCTGGGGTTGTGCAGATTGCACGGCCCTAGTCCATGTCCTTCAGCGCGGTGGGAGCCCTCGCCATTGCCGATGAAAAAATAACATCCGGGTTTTTCCTGCAGCATGAAGGCGAAATCCTCTGCGCCCATGGTAGGTTCGGTATGGGTATCGACGTTCTCTGCGCCGACCAGCGATTGCATTACGCCGATCGCAAACTCCGTTTCCTTCTCATGGTTAATCAGGGGCGGATAGGTGCGCTGGAAGTGAAATTCCACGCTTGCATTGAATGCCGCAGCCGTATGTTCCGCAATCTCACCCATGCGTTCTTCCACCATGTCCAGCACGCCAAGATCGAAGGTGCGTACCGTGCCGACCATGCGGGCTTCATCCGGGATGATATTGGTCGCGCTGCCAGCGTGGATCTGGGTAATCGATAAGGCCACCGCATCGACAGGATTGCGATTGCGACTGACGATAGTTTGCCAGCTTTGCGCAATCTGGATGGCAACCAGAATGGGGTCAATGCCCTTGTGGGGCTGCGCAGCGTGGCAGCCTTTCCCGCGTATGGTGATTTCAAATTCGTTCGACGAAGCCATCAGGGGGCCGGTCCGCACGCCGAATTTACCGGTCGGCATGCCAGGCCAGTTATGCATGCCGAAAACCGCCTCCATGGGAAACTGCGTGAACAATCCTTCATCCATCATGCGCTTGGCGCCGCCACCGCTTTCTTCAGCAGGCTGGAAAATCAGGTGGACCGTGCCGTCGAAGTTGCGGTGGCGGGACAAGTGATGCGCAGCACCCAGCAGCATGGCTACATGGCCATCGTGACCGCAGGCGTGCATCTTGCCGGGATGACGTGACGCATGGGAGAAGGAATTCAGTTCCTGTACCGGCAGGGCGTCCATATCCGCCCTAATGCCTATGGATCTGGGACTGTGGCCATTGCGCAGGGTGGCGACAATACCAGTGCCACCCAGTCCGCGCACGAGAGGAATACCCCAGCTCTCCAACTGTTGGGCTATGACATCCGCAGTGCGGAACTCTTCGAAACGCAATTCCGGATGAGCATGAATATCGCGGCGAATCTTTTGCAGCTCGGGATGAAAGCTGACGATGGGTTCCAGCAAATTCATTACGGCTCCTCTTCCTTGGTCGGATCTGGTCGTCGTTGGTAGGTACTGAGTTTACCTGACAACACACCATTCATCTGATCAATCTTCTTTCCCGTGGAATAAAAATAAAGGGCGGGAAAAATTTGTACGTTTTTACGCAAGACTTATGTCAGTTTTTAAGCAAACTTGCGTCTGGCCTGTGAAATTTGGAGCAGAATTTCCTACGTCGGTGGCTAAGGTCGGCGCAGCCTTATTCCTCACCCGGCCTGCCATGAGCATTTTGATGTTGCCGAGGAACTTTCTGACAGTAAATTTCGTCCATGAAAGCATAGCCCCCACGAAAATTGGGAAGGCGGGATTCAAAGCCTGAAGGCATGGGCAGGTATGGATATCGAGGCGATAGTGAAATGAAAATCAAATGGCGAATGATCTTGGCGGGTACAGTGCTTGCCTCAATAGCAGGGTGTGGGCAGATGGGCTACTACTTGCAGGCGGCGCACGGCCAGTTTTCACTGCTGTCTGCCGCACGCCCGATTGATGCCTGGTTATCTGATCCTGCAGCGGACGATAAGCTGAAGGCCAAGCTGGCGCGGGTGAAAGAGATCCGTCGCTTTGCGGCCGATGAGCTGGGTCTTCCTGATAATGCCAGTTACACCACATACGCCGATCTGGGCCGCCCTTATGCTTTATGGAATGTGGTGGCGGCGCATGAGTTTGAGCTGGAGCCCGTCAAATGGTGCTTCCCGGTGGCGGGCTGCGTGAATTACCGTGGTTATTACAGCCAGGCTGAAGCCCGGAAATTTGCTGATCAATTGCGCCGTGATGGATATGATGTCCAAATAGATGGCGTGCCCGCCTATTCCACGTTGGGATGGTTCGATGATCCCGTGCTTTCCACTTTCATCAATTATTCCGACGGCGAACTGGCACGCCTGGTTTTCCATGAATTGGCTCACCAGGTTGTCTATACCAAGAACGATTCGCGGTTCAATGAAGCCTTTGCCGTGGCGGTAGAAGAAGAAGGCATGGAGCGATGGATAGCCGCTCATGGCGATGCCGAAGCGCGGCGGAAATATGCGGAGCGGGTCGCGCGTAAAAAGGATTTTGTCGGCCTGCTCATGAGGCATCGTTCGGCGCTGGAAGAAATCTATGCCAGCGATGCCAGCAACGCGGAAAAACGGCAGCGAAAACAGCAAATCTTCCAAGTGCTGAAAGAGGAGTATCAGCTTATCAAGACGCAGCGCTGGAACGGATACAAGGGGTATGACCGCTGGTTCGATGAGCCCCTGTCCAATGCGCATCTCGCTTCGGTCGCTACCTATTATGATTTGGTGCCGGGATTCCGGGCGCTGCTTAAACAGCAGAAGGATCTTTCCACCTTCTTCCACGAGGTGCGCAAGATCGCAGCTTTGCCCAAGGCCGAACGTCATCAGATGCTGGCTGCGCTGGGCGGAGAGGGAGTTCAGCGCCTGGCGAGCGCTGACCAATAAACAGGCGATACTGTTTCTCTCATGTCATGACCAGATCCGGAATCGGCACACCCTTCGTCGATTAGGCAGTACACTAGTCCCCTCCTTGCTGTAAAAAATATCAAAAATAGGGGACAAGGTGGAAAAATTCTGGCTCAAATCCTATCCGGAAGGTGTGCCTGCCGATATTGATTGCACACCTTATCCCTCGCTGGCGCATTTGCTCGAAGGTTCGTTCCACCAGTATGCGGAGTCACCGGCCTTCGTCTGCATGGACAGCCAGCTCACTTACGGTGATGTGGACCGTCTGTCACAGCAGTTTGGCGCTTATCTGCAAGGCTGTGGTTTGGCCAAGGGCGCGCGAGTGGCCTTGATGATGCCCAATGTGCTGCAATATCCGGTTGCGATGACTGCGGTGCTGCGTGCCGGTTATGTCGTGGTCAACATCAATCCTCTATATACCGCACGCGAGTTGCAGGAACAATTGGCGGATTCCGGCGCCGAGGCCATCGTCGTCCTGGAAAATTTTGCCTCCGTATTGCAGGAATGCCTGGCGCATACGCAGATCCGGCATATCATTATCGCCAGCATGGGGGATTTGCTGGGCGCCATGAAAGGCGCTTTAGTCAATGCAGTCGTGCGCCATGTCAGGAAAATGGTGCCTCCCTACACGCTACCTGATGCAATTTCCTTTAATGCAGCGTTAAAGCAGGGCGCCAGAATCCTATTCCGGCCGCCGTCTATCGGGCCCGAGGATATCGCCTTCCTGCAATATACGGGGGGCACCACTGGCGTGCCCAAGGCAGCGATGCTCACGCACCGCAACATGGTTGCGAATGTGCTGCAGACCGATGCATGGTTACAGCCCTGTCTGGTCAAGCCTCCCCGCGTGCCGCAACTGCATATCGTCTGTGCACTGCCGCTGTACCATATCTTTGCCCTGACCTCATGCGCTTTACTGGGCATGCGGGCCGGTGCCATGAATATACTGATCCCGAATCCACGTGACATCAAGGGATTCGTCAAGGTGCTCGCCAAGTATGAGTTCCATATGCTGCCGGCAGTGAGCACCTTGTACAGCGCGCTGCTGAATTCACCCGAATTCACGCGGCTGGATTTCTCGCGCCTGAAGATCAGCCTGGGAGGCGGAATGGCCGTGCAAGCCAGCGTAAATGAACGCTGGCACAAGCTCACCGGTAGCGTGATCATAGAAGGTTATGGATTGTCGGAGACCTCGCCGGTGGCGGCTTGCAATCCCGGCACCAATACCGAATTCACCGGCACAATCGGTCTTCCCCTACCCTCCACCGAGATCGCCATTCTTGATGATCAGGGCCAGGCGATGCCTGTCGGTGAGCGAGGGGAGGTTGCCATCCGCGGCCCGCAAGTAATGGCGGGTTACTGGAAGCACTCCGAGGAAACCGCCAAAGTCATGACCTCGGAAGGATTCTTGCGTACAGGTGATATCGGCCTCATGGATGAACGCGGCTATATAAAAATTGTGGACCGTAAGAAGGATATGATCCTCGTGTCAGGATTTAACGTGTATCCCAGCGAGGTAGAGGAAGTGATATCCGCTCATCCGGGCGTGCTTGAATGCGCTTGTATAGGCGTGCCAGATGAGAGGACGGGCGAAGCAGTGAAACTATTCGTGGTGCGGCGTGATCCAGCGCTGACGCTGGAACAGGTGAAGGCGTATTGCCGCCAGCAGCTCACCGGCTACAAGAAGCCCAGGTACATCGAATTCCGCCAGGACTTGCCAAAGTCTAATGTCGGCAAGATCCTGCGGCGGGCGTTGCGTGATGAGCAATAGCCGCAACTACCGGATTGATCGGCACTCATCTCACTGCAATGAGATGAGCAGGCGACAATTCAGGCCGTGAAATCTGAGCTGGGCGACAGCGGTGGTAGGTGGCGTGGCCGACGATTTTCATCGGTGGCCACATACGTCAGGTTTGCTTCCGTGACTTTCACCACCTCCGTCTGCAGGCGATTGCGTTCGGCATACACTTCTACGTTCACCGTGATCGAGGTATTGCCAACTTTTACGATGTGGGCATACAGCGAGAGCAGGTCGCCGACAAATACCGGCTGCTTGAACACAAAAGAATTGACGGCCACTGTAGCCACACGCCCGTTGGCACGGCGGGCAGCCGGGATGGAGCCGGCTAGGTCAACCTGGGACATGATCCATCCGCCAAAGACGTCGCCGTAGATATTGGCATCGGCAGGTTGTGGCATGACGCGTAACTGCGGCATGCCATCCGGCAATTTCGCCGGGGAGAGCGTGGTTTTATCACTCACTTTACAGACTCCTTCGTGAATTTCTTTAAATCGCTACAATCGTAGCTGCAAGCATAAATCATTTGTCATCGTTCCATCCTCATGCGCCGCCATTCTTCCCACTACGCCGAACCCGCCACCAACCAGGGCACCCGCAACGACTGGGCCACGCTCAAGGCCCTGTTGCCTTATCTCTGGAATTACAAGTGGCGCGTGGTGCTCGCGCTGTTGTTTATGATCGGCGCAAAATTTGCCAATGTCGGCGTACCCATCGTGTTGAAGGAACTGGTGGACAGCCTGACGCTCGCGCCGGGCGATCCGCGCACCATGCTGGTGTTACCGATCGGGATACTGGTTGCTTACGGCGCATTGCGGCTGGCAACGACCTTATTTACAGAATTAAGGGAATTCGTATTCGCGCGCGTGACGCAGCGTGCCGTTCGCACTATTGCATTAAAGGTGTTTCGGCACTTGCATGCGCTGTCGCTGCGTTTTCACCTGAACCGCCAGACCGGCGGCATGACCCGCGATATCGAACGCGGCACACGCGGTATCGGGTCGCTTGTGTCTTATACACTGTACAGCATTCTGCCGACCATCATAGAAGTGGGTCTGGTCATCGGCTACCTGACGCTGAATTATGACATCTGGTTTTCAGTGATTACAGCGGGTGCGCTGACCATCTATATCGTGTTTACCGTCGTCGTGACCGAATGGCGTACCAACTTCCGCCGTACGATGAACGATCTAGATTCCAAGGCCAACATCAAGGCCATTGATTCCCTGATCAACTATGAAACGGTCAAGTATTTCGGCAACGAGGATTATGAGGCTCAGCGTTACGACCAGGGGTTGCAACGTTACGAGTCGGCGGCAGTCAAATCGCAGACGTCGCTATCCGTGCTCAATACCGGGCAGTCCGCCATCATTGCCATCGCCGTCACGCTGATATTGTGGCGCGCCACTCAAGGCGTCATACAGGGGACAATGACTGTGGGCGATTTGGTGCTGGTTAATGCCTTCATGATCCAATTGTACATTCCGCTTAATTTCCTGGGTGTGATCTACCGGGAGATCAAGCAGAGCCTGGCTGACACGGAGCGCCTTTTCTCCTTGCTGGACCAGCATCGCGAGGTGGCAGACCTGCCTGACGCTAAGCCTTTGCAGATCACCCATGGCGCTGTACGTTTCGCCCACGTGAATTTCAGTTATGAAGCCAAGCGGCAGATTCTTTTCGACGTGGATTTCATGATTCCCGGCGGTCATACCACGGCTGTGGTCGGGCATAGCGGATCCGGCAAATCTACCCTGTCTCGCTTGCTGTTTCGCTTCTATGACGTGGATAGCGGTGTTATCACGATAGACGGCCAAGACATCAGAGCGGTTACCCAAACTTCCTTGCGCCATGCGATTGGCATCGTGCCGCAGGATACCGTGTTGTTCAATGACACTATCGAGTACAACATTGCGTATGGCAGACCCGGCGCCTCACGAGATGAGGTTGTTGTCGCAGCCAAGGCCGCTTATATCCATGATTTCATCGAGTCGTTGCCCGATGGGTATGGCACGATGGTCGGGGAGCGTGGCCTGAAACTGTCAGGCGGGGAAAAGCAGCGAGTCGCGATCGCCCGAACCCTGCTGAAGAATCCTGCCATCCTGATTTTTGATGAGGCCACATCTGCTTTGGATTCTCGGGCAGAGCAGGCGATACAGGCGCAACTCAAGGAAATCGCCCGTAATCGTACTACCATGGTCATTGCGCATCGCCTATCTACCATAGTGGACGCGGAGCAAATCCTAGTGCTGGACCAAGGGCGCATCGTGGAGCGGGGTACACATGCGCAGCTACTTGAGCGGAACGGGCTCTATGCGCAGATGTGGGAACGCCAGCAAGCGCGACGGGAGGCGGGATCATCAAGCACCGTTGACGAGGACGAGAGTCTATTGGCCGGAGGAGAAGCCGAAAGAGCTTAATGTGGCCTGGGGTGCAGTTTGATCCAGGCCCTCGTGAAAGGAAGTCGTTTCATAAGGAGAAAGCATGCAGCCGCACCATGAAATTCCTTCTTATCTGGCTCCTCAAGGGACGGGGCCCTGGGCTGTTTACCTGGAACAAATCGATCGGGTCACGCCTTACCTGGGATCGCTGGCACGATGGGTGGAAACGCTGAAGCGACCCAAGCGTATCCTGATTGTGGATGTGCCTATCGAGCGTGACGATGGCACCATCGCCCACTTCGAGGGATATCGTGTACAGCACAATACCTCGCGTGGCCCCGGCAAGGGTGGTGTGCGTTTCCACCAGGATGTCACGCTTTCCGAAGTCATGGCGCTGGCTGCATGGATGACGGTCAAAAATGCCGCAGTCAATGTGCCCTATGGGGGCGCCAAAGGTGGCATACGGGTCGATCCCCACGTTCTGTCGCGCGCCGAGCTGCAGCGCATGACGCGTCGTTACACCAGCGAAATCAATATCATCATCGGTCCGAACAAGGACATTCCCGCGCCGGACGTGAATACCAATGAGCAGGTGATGGCGTGGATGATGGACACTTTCTCGATGAATCAGGGCAGTACATCTTCCGGGGTAGTGACGGGCAAGCCGATTTCGCTAGGCGGCAGCCTGGGGCGGCGCGAAGCAACCGGGCGTGGCGTATTCGTGGTGGGATGCGAGGCTGCCGCCAAGCAGGGCATCGATATCAAGGGGGCACGCATAGCGGTCCAGGGGTTTGGCAATGTAGGCAGTATTGCTGCCCGGTTATTTGCCCAGGCGGGGGCCAAAGTCATTGCTGTACAGGATCATCTGAGCACCTTGGTATGCGAAGCCGGTATCGATATTCCCGCGCTTCAGGCCCATGCAAAGGCCAACGGCACGATTGCCGGTTATTCCGGCGGCGAACATCTGGATGACAGGCACGCATTCTGGGAGCTGGACTGTGACCTGATGATACCCGCCGCGCTGGAACAACAGATTACCGAGAAGAACGCGCACAAAATACGGGCAAAGATTATTCTGGAGGCGGCCAACGGCCCCACCACACCTGCGGCCGATGATATCTTGGAGCAAAACGGTGTCCTGGTTGTGCCGGATGTGATTGCCAATGCCGGTGGTGTGACCGTCAGCTACTTCGAATGGGTGCAGGATTTCTCCAGCTTTTTCTGGACCGAGGAAGAAATCAACCAGCGTCTCACCCGTATCATGCGTGAAGCGTTCGCGACAGTCTGGCAGTTGGCGCAGGAGAAAAAGGTCTCGTTGCGAACGGCAGCCTTTATTGTGGGATGTACACGCGTATTGCAGGCACGGGAAATGCGAGGCTTGTATCCCTGACAAAACAGCGCCCAAGTTCAGGCTGAAGTGGTCTTGAATGAGGAAGGAGAAAGTTCTGTTTTAGCGCAAGGAAGGCTATGAAATAAAAAAATGTAGGTTCTTAATCCTTATCATTTGATAAGCTTATTGCTTCTTGCCAGGAGGTAAAAAATGAAAACATCGAAATTGGTTTGTGTTTTAGTGGGCGCAGGTTTGTTTGCAGGATTGGCGAACGCGCAGGAATTAACTGGCACCCTCAAGAAAATCAAGGATACGGGAACGATCACTATCGGTTACAGGGAGTCTTCTATCCCTTTCTCCTATCTGGACGATAAGCAGAGACCGATTGGTTATGCGATGGATCTCTGTATGAAAGTCGTCGATGCAGTCAAAACCGAACTGAAGATGCCCAATCTTAAAGTCGGGCTGCAGCCGGTAACCTCCAGTAATCGTATCCCTCTTCTGCAGAATGGCACCATTGATCTGGAGTGCGGGTCCACGACGAATTCCCAGGTGCGCCAGCAACAGGTTTCCTTTGGCCCCACCTACTTTATCGTTAATGTGAATGCAGCGGTCAAGAAGGACTCAGGCATTAATTCGCTGGCAGACCTGAATGGAAAAACGGTGTCCACCACTTCCGGTACCACGTCCGTTCCTCTGCTCAAGAGCTACGGAAAAACCGAGAATATCAAGGTGCGTGAAATCTACGGCAAGGATCATGCGGAATCCTTCCTTCTGATGGCCGATGACCGTGCCGCGGCCTTCGTCATGGATGATGTGCTGCTGGCGGGCCAGATCGCCAATTCGCGCAATCCCGATAATTACAAAATTATTAAAGAATCCTTGCGTGTCGAGCCGTACAGCATGATGTTGCGCAAGGATGATCCGCAATTCAAGGCGCTGGTGGATAAATCGGTCGGTGATGTCATGAAATCCGGCGAAGCGGAAAAAATTTATGCCAAGTGGTTTACCCAGCCGATTCCGCCAAAGAATATCAATCTGAACTTCCCATTGTCTCCAGAATTGCGTGAGGCATTCAAAAATCCGAACGACAAAGGGGTATAAGCGGGGTGTCATAAAAAAGCCGGAGCGGGCAGTCGCCGATCCGGCTTTTTTAGATGGATGTTTGCCAACAATGGCAGGGCTGAATCGTCAGAAGTAATGGACCACCACGCGGTCAGGTAAGGGGGAAGGACAGATGGATCTCGGAATTTTCATGCAACAGGTACCCGACGGAGAGGGTACATGGCTGGAGTTGCTGTTATCCGGATTAGGATGGACCCTGGGTGTTGCCTTCTTTTCCTGGATCATGGCATTTGTACTGGGATCCTTCATCGGCGTATTGCGCACATTGGATAAGCCCTGGGTAGTCCGGTTAGGTGATGCGTATGTCGAACTGTTCCGAAACATTCCCCTGCTTGTTCAATTCTTCATCTGGTACTTCGTCGTACCCGGACTCATCCCCTCTGTCAAAGTCTGGGTGACGACCCTCGATCCCACGCATCATCAATTCGTGACCTCGATTGTGTGTCTGGGATTTTTTACTTCCGCACGTATTGCCGAGCAGGTGCGTTCCGGTATTCAGTCCCTTCCGCGCGGGCAGCGTTATGCAGCGTCTGCATTGGGATTGACGACGGCACAATCCTATCGTTACGTACTGCTTCCGATGGCTTATCGCATCATCATCCCGCCGATGACATCGGAGATCATGAATTTGATCAAGAATACTTCTGTCGCCTATTCCATCGGTCTGACGGAGTTGTTCTTCCGCACGCGTGAAATGGGTGAAATGACCTTCCATTATTTCGAGGCATTCGCGGCGGCGACGGTTATTTACGTATTGATTGCGATGACGGCAAATCGGGTAATGGCTTTTATCGAGCATAAAACCACGGTGCCCGGTTATATTGCAGGAGGTAAATGATGGGCGATCTCGATTTCGACGTCATTGCCAGAACCTGGCCTTATTTGCTGAGCGGTCTCCGCTATACGATACAGCTGACGGTGGTGGCGGCTATTGGCGGCATCATTTTCGGTACCTTGCTGGCGATGGCGCGCTTGTCACACTTTAAGCCGCTGGCGCTGGCTGCTGCCGCCTACGTGAATTTGATGCGATCGGTGCCTTTGTTGCTGGTGATTTTCTGGTTTTATTTCCTGGTTCCGGTGGCGATTCAAGTCATCACCGGAGCAGAGTACCCGATCCTGATGGGGGCGGATCGCTCTGCCTATATCACCTTCATCATGTTCGAGGCGGCCTACTTCTGTGAGATCGTCCGCGCGGGGATACAAAGCATTCCTAAAGGCCAGGTAAATGCGGCGTCGGCTTTGGGACTGAATTACCGGCAAACGATGCAGTACATTGTGCTGCCCCAGGCCTTCCGCAACATGCTTCCGGTTCTCCTGACGCAGACCATCATTCTCTTTCAGGACGTATCGCTGGTGTCGTTATTGAACGTGACCGATTTTGTTGGAGCTGCCGTGAAAGTTGCGCAGCGGGATAGCCGTATTGTTGAGATGTATGCATTTGTGGCAGTAGTGTATTTCCTGATGTGCTTTGCTTTGTCCACCCTGGCGCGGCGGTTGCAAAAGCGCATTGCTATTATTCGGTAAGGGCGAAACATGATAGAAATGAAAAACGTCAGCAAGTGGTATGGCAACTTCCAAGTCCTGGATGATTGCACTACACGTGTAGAGAAGGGCGATGTCATGGTCGTGTGCGGTCCTTCCGGCTCCGGCAAATCCACGCTTATCAAGACGGTGAATGGGCTCGAACCCTTCCAGAAAGGTGAAATTCTGGTCAATGGCATTTCCGTTGGCGATCCCAAGACTGATCTGCCCAAGTTGCGTGCCCGTATCGGGATGGTATTCCAGAGTTTTGAATTGTTTCCGCATTTGTCTATTCGTCAGAATCTCACCCTGGCGCAGATAAAGGTGCTGGGGCGCAGTGAGGAGGAAGCGGAACAAAAAGGCCTGAAGTATCTGGAACGGGTCGGCTTGCTCTCGCAGAAAGACAAGTATCCGGGGCAGCTTTCGGGCGGTCAGCAGCAACGTGTTGCGATCGCACGGGCACTATCCATGGATCCGATCGCGATGTTGTTCGATGAACCGACTTCCGCGCTGGATCCCGAGATGATTAACGAAGTGCTCGACGTCATGGCAAGGTTGGCACAGGAAGGTATGACCATGATGGTGGTCACTCACGAAATGGGGTTCGCCAAGAAGGTGGCCAATCGCGTCGTATTCATGGACCAGGGGGCGATTGTCGAAGATTGCTCCAAAGACGAGTTCTTTCAGTCACCTCGCTCGGAGCGCGCCAGAGATTTCCTGGCAAAAATCATTCACTGAATGACAAGGTCCTTTGTAGTGAATATTCCGTGCAGGGTTTAGGGTAGGGTATCGGCATCTCATGGTGCTCGGGTAAAATACAGACAGTCCCAAACAAAGTACCGTCATGTCTCAATCTTCCCAGCTCAGCACAATTACCCTGACCCGTCCAGACGACTGGCACCTGCATCTGCGCGATGGCGCGACGCTCGCCAGCGTATTGCCCGATACCGCGCGGCAGTTTGCCCGTGCCATCATCATGCCGAATCTGCGCCCGCCGGTAACCACTACCGAACAGGCGATTGCCTATCGCCAGCGCATACTCGCGGCGCTCCCGGCGGGCATGCAATTCGATCCCTTGATGGTGCTGTATCTGACTGATAACACCACGCCGCAAGAAATCCGTCTTGCCAAGGAAAGTGGCGTAGTTCACGCCGTGAAACTGTATCCGGCGGGTGCAACCACTAACTCCGACGCCGGCGTGACCGATCTGAAGAAATGCTACAAGACGCTGGAAGCCATGCAGGAAGTCGGCATGCCGTTCCTGATGCATGGTGAGGTGACTGATCCCGACGTGGATGTATTTGATCGCGAGGCGGTGTTCATCGATCGTATCCTGCAACCCCTGCGCCGTGATCTGCCTGCCTTGAAGACGGTGATGGAGCACATTACCACCAAGGACGCCGCGCAGTATGTGATGGACGCAGAGGGTCCCATGGGCGCAACGATTACGCCCCATCACCTGCTTTACAACCGCAATGAACTCTTCAAGGGCGGCATTCGCCCTCACTACTATTGCCTGCCCATCCTGAAAAGGGAAGTCCATCGCCAGGCACTGGTCGCCGCCGCAACTTCCGGCAGCCCGCGCTTTTTCCTCGGTACGGATTCCGCACCGCATGCCAAAGGTATGAAAGAACACGCCTGCGGATGCGCTGGTTGCTATACCGCCTTGCATGCGATGGAGCTATACGCCCAAGCCTTTGAGCAAGCCGGTGCGCTGGACAAGCTGGAAGGTTTTGCCAGCTTCCATGGTGCGGATTTCTACGGATTGCCACGCAATACGGGCACCGTGACCTTGAAGCGCGAAAGCTGGACCATTCCTGCTGAAGTACCGATGGGTGACAGCACCGTAGTACCGCTGGATGCAGGCACCACACTCAATTGGAAACTGGTCGCCTGACACGCGACTAGCCTTGCCTTCTCATCCAATGCGGTACCAAGCATGAGTGTGTCGATCTTGGCCGCCATAGACTGGAGTTGCCCTTGGCTGCAGCCTTTCCGCGAGCTCGCAGAGCCTATTGTCAATGCCAGTGACTGGCGGCAGGCTATCAACGCGGTCGCCGAAGAGCGTGGCGTGAAAAATCATCGCAATTTGCCGCTGCATTTCGTGTCCCAGTCAGACCTGCCTTCCGGCATGGCTTATGAGACTTTCATTAGTGAAACTGGCTACGTGCCTACGCGGGATAACCTGCACGACTTTTTTAACGCGCTTGTATGGCTTCTATATCCTAGGACCAAGGCCCGGGTAAATGAATTGCAGGCTAAAGCTATTAAGGAGATGCGTGGCGTTACTGCCATACGAGGAAGTTTAAGAGACGGGCTTACTCTGTTCGACGAAAACGGAGTGTTCTTTTTCGTGCAGGACGAGCGATACGAGATCATGTTGCGCGAACGGAAGTGGAAAGAACTTCTGTTAGACGAGCGTCATGCGTTTGGATCGGGATATGCCGTTTATCTATTTGGCCACGCATTAATCGAAAAGCTAGTAAGGCCTTATAAAGGCATTACTGCGCATGTATGGATTTGCAGGGACAATCGGATTGTCCGGTCTTTAAGCATGGCAGAGCAGCAGGATGCTCATGACCGGATGGTCGCTTTGAGCTTAACTAAAAAATTAAGTACGAAAGACTTTTTGCCTTTACCCGTATTGGGACTTCCTGAATGGGCAAGTGGACAAGATGAGCAGTTTTATGCTGACGTAAAGGTGTTCCGAGGCCTGCGTACCTTAGGGTGACTCTGCTGCCCAAGGAAAATCGTTGGAATAAACGTTGGTGCCTAAATAAAAAACCCCGCTACAACGTAGCGGGGTTTTTCGTTCAATATTACTGGCTTAGGCCAGCAACGAATTAGAACGAGTGACGCAGACCCACTGCAAAAGCAGTATTTTTGACTTCGTTGGGGCCGCCATCCAGTTCCAGGTTGCCGAAGCGACCAGCGCGTGCGTACACGTAGGTGGTTTTAGCCAGGTTGTAGTTCACACCCAGAACAT
>JAEZLB010000022.1 GCA_023435945.1 Pseudomonadota bacterium
CACAGAATATGATCAGGATGCTCAGGGGCACCAGCAAATAAAGAGATTCCATCAGTGTGCTTCTTTAGTGATCAAGCCCGCAAGCGGCTCGCGCCTGTCCGCCGCCGATTCGCCCAAGTCGGCCCGGCGCAGGCGCAATGCATTAATGACCACAATGGCGGAACTGAGCGTCATGCCCACGCTGGCCATCCATGGTGTGAGTAATCCGAAGGCAGCTGCAGGGATTGCCGTGACATTATAAAGCGTAGCCCAACCCAGGTTCTGGCGTATCACCCGTATGGTCTGGGCGGCCACGCGTGACGCCGATGTCACCAGGCCCAGCCGGTCCTGCAACAACACTGCGTCGGCGCTGGTTTGCGCCAGCGCGGCGCCCTGCCCCATCGCAAACGAGACATTGGCGGCACGCAGTACTGCGGCATCATTGATGCCATCCCCCACCATGGCCACGATGGCACCCTGTTGCTGCAGCGCTTCCACGAATGCCAGCTTCTGCTGCGGCAGTTGTTGGCCATGTGCTTCCGATATATTCAGATCCGCTGCCACGCGTTGGGTAACCCCCTCATGGTCGCCGGACAGCAGTATCACCTGCTTGCCCTGCTTCCTGAAATAATCGACAACCTGCTGCGCATCTTCGCGCAAGGTATCGGCCAGCTCAAAACAGGTCAGCCATTCGCCTTCGCATCCGAGATAGACGGGCGTGTAAATACCTACCGTGCTGTGTGGGGGCGAATGCCCAGTGATCACCTCGACAAAATCGCGTGATCCCAGGCGATAAGTCTTCCCATTGATGACCGCCTCCAGTCCGCTTCCCGGCGTATGCATCAGGGCATCGATAGCGACAGACCCGGTGCTCAACTTTTCAGCAGCATCGCGAATGGCAGCAGCCAGCGGATGGGCACTGCTGGCCTCCATCGCTGCGGCAATCTTCAGGCAAGACTCATGATCGAGTTTGCCAAGCGGCTCGATATGCCGCAGCACTGGCTTGCCATGCGTGAGCGTACCCGTCTTATCGAAAATGACATGGGTGACGCGTGACAGCGTTTCCAGCACGTGGGCCTGCACCACCAGTACGCCGCCCCGCACCAGGCGGTCCGTGGCGGCTGCCAGCGCAGTCGGTGTCGCCATCGACAAGGCGCACGGGCAGGAGACAACGAGCACCGCAATCGCGATTTCCCATGAGCGTTCCGGCTGCAGCCATTGCCAGGCGAAGAAAACGATTACGGAAAAACTAAGCAGGGCAGCAACGAATTGGGCAGCCGCCCTATCCGCCCACACCGAAATCTGCGGCTTGGACTGGCCGGCCTTGGCAATCAGATTCAGCAAGGAAGCCAGCGTGCTTTCACGCACTGGCCGCACCACTCTCGCCACAACTGCCTGGCTGACCACAATGGCGCCCCCCGGCAGTTCGTCGCCCAGCCTGCAATGCTGCGGACGGCTTTCGCCGGTCAACAGCGATGCATCGATGCTGGTGCTGCCTTCCACCACCACGCAGTCAGCGGGAATCGCTTCGCCCGGCCTGATCAGAATGACATCGCCCTGCTGCAACAGGGCCGCTGCCACGCTCTCGGTATCGCGCTGGCGCGGATAAGCCGTCATGCGGGATGCCGATGGCGGCAAGGCATGCTTCATTCGTTCCAGCGTGGCTGCGGCCTTGGTGCGCGCATTCAGCTCGAGGTAGCGGCTGCACAACAGCAGAAACACGAACATCGTGACCGAATCGTAATAAACTTCGCCCACTCCCTTTAGGGTTGCCACCATGCTGCCGGCGAATGCGGCTGTCACGCCCAATGCCACCGGCACATCCATGCCCAGCGAGCGATTTTTCAGGTTGCGCCACGCTCCCTGGAAAAAAGGAGTGGCCGAATAGAAGACCACGGGAAGCGTCAGTATCAGGCTGGCCCAGTTCATCAGGCTGGCCATGTCGGCATCAAAGGTGCCATCCTGCGCCACATAAGCCGGATAGGCATACATCATCACCTGCATCATCGCCAGTCCAGCCACGAACACCTGCCGGAACAGCTTCTTGCCGGCACGGCGCAGATGCTCCCCATGACGCACAACGTCAAACGGATAAGCGACATAACCCAGCTCGCGCACCGCGCGCAGGATATTGCTGGGCTTGCAGGAAGACTCTTCCCAGCGCACATGCAGCGACTCGGTCGACATGTTGACGTGTACACGCCGTATACCCGGCACCTGCCCCAAGCGCTTCTCGATCAGCCACACACAGGCACCGCAGCGTATGCCTTCCAGCGAAAAACTCGCTTCACGCAAACCGGCTTCATTAGCGGGGGTTTCGGAGATGCTGGCCAGCACTTCCGCTTCGTCATACAACTTGAGTTCTTCCGGAATCAGCGCATCGCGATTTGCGGCACCAGGAAATCCTTCGCGGGTCTGGTAATAACTGGTCAGGCCGTTATCGACTATTGCTTGCGCAACGGCCTGGCAACCGGTACAGCACAAATGGCGCGTGGTGCCGTCGACCCTGACAGTCAGATGCAGGCCGGCCGGAATCGGCAAGCCGCAATGAAAACACTCCTGCGCGACGGAAGTGGACGACACGGACATCAGGCGCCCCCCACGATGCAAAAGAGTTCCGCCCAGTGTGGCAAGGCACCGCCGTAGGCGCGCCACAGCCCCAGCAATCCGAACGACAGCACCAGCAATCCGCTGATCATTCGTATCGCGGGCTTGCGAATCCAGCCTTGCAGACGCGTACCCAGCATGCCCATCGACAGCAGTGCGGGAAAGGTGCCCAATCCAAAGGCCAGCATAAGGACAGCCCCGCTGGATGCAGAACCACTCAACATCGCCATCGTGAGCGCGGTGTACACCATGCCGCAGGGCAACCAGCCCCATACCATGCCAGAAACCAGTGCCTTGTACGGACTATCTATGGGCAGCAGTTTGCCGGTTAGCGGCGCAAGCCGGCGCCAGATCAGTGCACCGGCTTTTTCTATATGGGCAAAACCGGCCCACGCATTCATCAGGTAGAGGCCGAAGCCGACCAGCATCAGGTTGGTGAACCAATAGGCAATCATTTGCCATGGTGCGGATACCGCGAAAGCGGCGGCACCGCCCGCAGCGCCACCGACAATAGCGCCGGCCATCATGTAACTGCCGATACGGCCTGCGTTATAAGACAGCGTCAGCATCAGGCTGGCAGTGACGGGAAGGGCATCACTTGTCACTGAGGGACCGTCCGTAGCAAGTATAGGAATCACACGACGCGGACGCGCCGATATGGAAAGCGCGGTCACGATACCCCCGCACATACCCACGCAATGCACGCTGCCCAGCAGGCCAATCAGAAAAACTGATAAGAGATGCGATTCCGCCATGCGTTGTTATATC
>JAEZLB010000039.1 GCA_023435945.1 Pseudomonadota bacterium
CACCTATACCTGGGCCCACCTGGATATTGCGGGCACGGCCTGGAAAAGCGGCGCGGCGAAAGGTGCAACCGGACGTCCGGTGCCGTTATTGACCGCCTTCCTGATCAACCGCGCTGAAAACACTGCGAAGAAATAAGCCGAAAACAGCAGCCGTATCGGCTTACACCAGAGCGCCGCATGGAACCCATTCTTGCGGCGCTCTGTTTATATAGAGGGTTCAGGCGGATATGACGACGGAATCGGCAGAACGCGTACTGCGTCCGTGATAAACCGCTTCGATGTTATTGCCATCCGGATCCAGCAGGTAAGCGGCATAGTATCCAGGATGATAAGAGCGCTCGCCCGGCGCACCATGATCACGGCCACCGGCTGCCAGCCCGGCGCGGTGAAAAGCCGCCACCTGTTCAGGACCGCCGGCCTGGAATGCGAGATGAACACGGGTAGGGATGTCTCCCTCGGAGACGAACAGTTCATCCGCATAAAAGAATCCTGGCCCTTGCGCACCGATATCCAGCCCCAAAGCGTGCAGCACCGCCCGATAAAACCGCTTGCTGGCTTCCAGGTCGCTCACCACCAGATGCACATGATCAATCAATCGTCCCCTGTGAAATTCCATGCCGCCCTCCTGAAGATTGTATGACTCAGGCCAGTGATCCTGCATGACTGCTGGCCATCCTCCCCTGAGCCAGGCAGAGATCGCAATCCAGGCATTGTACTGCCCTTGCCATTCATGACTTGTCGTATTCTTGGTAATGCACATAAAAAACCCTCCGCAAAGCGCGGAGGGTTGAGTGCAGGTGCTGCGGCCTCAGGCGGCTTTATCGAACGACAGGTCGCCGTCCTTCACATCCACTTCAATCGTATCCTTGGGTCCGAAAAGACCGGCCAGGATAGCCTTGGACAGGGGGTTCTCTATCTGCTGCTGTATCGCACGCTTCAACGGCCGTGCGCCATACACCGGATCGAAACCGGCTTCCGCGATTTTCTGCAGCGCAGCCTCGGTAATACTCAGATGCATCTCCATGCCAGCCAACCGTTTTTCCAGGCCCTGCAACTGGATCTTGGCAATCGAGCCGATGTGTTTTTCGTCCAGCGCATGGAACACGACGATCTCGTCGATACGGTTGATGAACTCGGGCCGGAAATGACCGCGTACTTCCGCCATCACCGACAACTTGATCAATGCCGGATCGTCATCCGTCATCGCCTGTATCTTGTGCGATCCCAGATTGGAAGTCATCACGATCACCGTGTTCTTGAAGTCCACGGTACGTCCCTGGCCATCGGTCATGCGGCCATCATCCAGGACCTGCAGCAGCACGTTGAATACGTCAGGATGCGCCTTCTCGATCTCGTCGAGCAGGATCACGCTATAAGGACGACGGCGCACCGCTTCGGTCAGATAGCCACCCTCCTCATAACCCACGTATCCGGGTGGCGCGCCGATAAGGCGGGCGACCGAATGCTTCTCCATGAATTCACTCATGTCGATGCGTATCATTGCCTCTTCGGTATCGAACAGGAAGGATGCCAACGCCTTGCACAACTCCGTCTTACCAACACCGGTCGGCCCCAGGAACATGAACGAGCCATAAGGGCGATTCGGATCGGACAGACCCGCACGCGAGCGACGGATCGCATCGGAGACTGCGACGATGGCTTCGTCCTGACCGACCACGCGCTTGTGCAATTCATCTTCCATGTGCAGCAGTTTGTCACGCTCGCCCTGCATCATCTTGGATACGGGAATGCCGGTGGCGCGCGACACTACTTCCGCGATCTCTTCTGCGCCGACCTGGGTACGCATCAGCTTGGGCTCAACATCCGCTTCCTTGGCATCCAATTGTTTCAACTGCGATTCCAGTTCAGGCAGGCGGCCATACTGGAGCTCCGACATCTTCTGCCAGTCGCCCTTGCGGCGCGCTTCCTCCATCTGCACGCGTATCTTCTCGATTTCTTCCCTGATGTGCTGCGTGCCTTGCACCGCCGCTTTCTCAGCCTTCCATACTTCTTCGAGATCGGTGTACTCGCGCTGAAGACGCTCGATTTCCTCTTCGAGCAGGGCCAGGCGCTTCTGCGAAGCCTCGTCGGTTTCCTTGACCATCGCTTCGCGCTCGATCTTCAGCTGGATCAAGCGACGATCCAGCTTGTCCATGACTTCCGGCTTGGAATCGATCTCGATCTTTATCTTGGAAGCCGCTTCGTCAATCAGATCGATTGCCTTGTCCGGCAGGAAGCGATCAGTGATGTAGCGATGCGATAATTCAGCGGCTGCGACAATGGCCGGGTCCGTGATTTCCACGCCGTGATGCACTTCGTAACGCTCCTGCAAACCGCGCAGGATGGCAATGGTAGATTCCACGCTGGGCTCATCGACCAGGATGCGCTGGAAGCGACGCTCCAGCGCAGCATCCTTCTCTATGTACTTGCGATACTCGTCTAGGGTCGTTGCACCCACACAATGCAATTCGCCACGCGCCAGCGCCGGCTTGAGCATGTTGCCGGCATCCATTGCTCCTTCCGCCTTGCCAGCACCGACCATGGTGTGAATCTCGTCGATGAAGACAATGCTCTGGCCCTCATCCTTGGCCAGTTCGTTCAATACCGATTTCAGCCGCTCTTCGAACTCGCCGCGATATTTCGCGCCGGCCAGCAGCGCCGCCATATCCAGCGACAGGACGCGCTTGCCCTTCAGGCTGTCCGGCACCTCGTCATTCACAATCCGTTGCGCCAGGCCTTCCACGATGGCGGTCTTGCCCACGCCGGGTTCGCCAATCAGCACCGGGTTGTTCTTGGTGCGGCGCTGCAATACCTGGATTGCACGGCGGATTTCATCGTCGCGCCCGATCACCGGGTCCAGCTTGCCTTGCCGGGCGCGCTCGGTCAGATCCAGCGTGTATTTCTTCAGCGCTTCACGATGGCCTTCGGCTTCCTGCGAAGACACATGAGCACCGCCCCGCACAGCCTGCACGGCAGCTTCCAGGGTTTTGCGGCTGAGTCCGTTTTCACGCGCGATGCGTCCGGCATCGGATTTGTCTTCCGACAATGCCAGCAGCACCATTTCGCTGGCGATGTACTGGTCGTCGTGCTTCTGGGCCTCTTTGTCAGCCAGATTCAGCACGCCAATGAGGTCGCGCCCGGCCTGTACTTGGCCGCCAGTGCCGCTGACCTTGGGAAGACGCTCCAGCGCACGCTTCAATTCCGCCGTCATACCGCCGAGATTGACGCCGGCCCGCTGCAGCAGGGAGCGCGCACTGCTGTCGTCCTGGTTCAGCATGGCAAGCAGCAGGTGCAAGGGTTCGATGTATTGATTATCGTTGCCCACGGCAATGCTTTGCGCATCGGCCAAAGCTTCCTGCAATTTGGTAGTAAGTTTATCGAGTCGCATGTTCCGCTCTCCGGAAATTTAGTCTGACTCGAAAGTTGGGCCAAGGCGCCCGGTTTTCAAGGAAAAACCGAGCAAAACCCTCAACTGAAGGAATCGATGGAGCGCTTCACTTGAAGCCGGGAAAAGAATCAGCCAGCAAGGCTGCGCCAGGTAGCGAAGCCGGCAATGCACAACGCCAGCGCGCCCAGCAAATGCAGCCCGCTATGCAACAGTGCCCACAGGTAGTCGCCGCGCTGCAACAGGAGCATGGACTCGGCGGAAAAAGTGGAGAAAGTAGTCAGGCCGCCCAGAAAGCCGGTTACCAGAAACAACCGCCATTCCGGAGACAGCGCCGGATAAGTCTGAAAGAATGCGACCGCCAGACCTATGAGGTAACCGCCCGCCAGATTGGCAGCCAAGGTGCCTACAGGCAAGCTATCCTGCCAGGAAGGCAAACTGGAGAGTCCCCAGCGCAGCCAGGCTCCCAGGGCCGCCCCGAACCCGACGGCCAGCCAGCTCACTGAGGCTGGCCTTCCTGCCATTTGGCCAAGGCTTCGTCATCCGTGACGCGAGCATCGACCCAGCGTGCGCCTTGCGGGGTCTGCTCCTTCTTCCAGAAGGGCGCCTGGGTTTTCAGATAGTCGATGATGAATTCGCAGGCATCAAAAGCCTCGCCGCGATGTGCAGAAGTAACGGCTACCAGCACGATCTGGTCTGACGGCAACAAAGGACCGACACGATGAATCACCTGCGCATCGAAGATATTCCAGCGCGATTTGGCCTGAGACACGATGTCTTCCAGTGCCTTTTCGGTCATGCCGGGATAGTGTT
>JAEZLB010000044.1 GCA_023435945.1 Pseudomonadota bacterium
ACCGGGAATACATCGATTGCAGCACCGCCAATTTTTTTCTCAGTGATCGCTGCATGCAATGCCCCGATATCAACGACATTGCCGCGCGATGCATTGATAAGTATGGCCCCCTCTTTCATGGCTGCAATACGCTCTGTGTTCATCAGGTTTTTGGTACTCGGTATGCCGGGCACATGAAGCGTCACGATATCCGCATGTTGCAACAAGTTTTCCAGTGACGATTCTGCCCGGGCATTACCCAAGTGAAGTTTGGTTTCCGGATCATAATAACGGACTTGCATACCTACGCTTTCCGCCAGTATGCCGACCTGTGCGCCTATGTTGCCGTACCCGACTATGCCCAGCGTCTTGTTGCGAATCTCCTTCGCGCCAGTCGCCGACTTGTCCCAGTATCCCCGATGCGCCCGCATGTTCTTCTCCGGGATACGGCGCATCAGCAATATGGCCTGCGCTATTACCATTTCGGCTACCGAGCGCGTATTTGAAAAAGGCGCATTGAAGACCGGGATACCCCGTGCTGCAGCGACGTTCAGATCCACCTGATTGGTACCTATGCAGAAACAGCCTATTACCCGCAATGCCGGCAATACTTTTAAAACCTCACCAGTGAGGTGGGTATTGGAACGTATACCAACTGCATGCGCGCCTTCCAGGGCCGCCACCAATTCGGCTCCGGACAAGGCTCTGGGAATTTGCACGACCTCGTGAAATCCCTGCTGCTCCAGCAAGGCAGCGGCGCTGGGATGTATCTTTTCAAACAGCACGATTCGCGTCATGCGTTATTCCCCTGCCAAAAGTGGGACAAACCAAACTGTGGCAGAATGGTCTTCCCTGATCATTTACATTCCTGTGGACCGCATGCCGATGAATACCGTTATCAGCGATAAGGCGACTCACGAAATTCTGCTCGACGTACACCGCTGGACGGATGCCTTGTTCACTATCAAGACCACACGACCTGCGGAATACCGCTTTGTGCCCGGCCAGTATGCCCGTCTGGGACTGGAAATCGATGGCAGCATGGTATGGCGTGCTTATTCAGTCGTCTCATCGCCTGCCGACGACTACCTTGAATACTATGGCGTGCTGGTGCCCGATGGACTTTTTACGCCTCGCCTCACTCGACTCAAAGCCGGCGACTTCGTTTGGACCGACAAGCAGCCTTATGGTTTTATGACCGCCGATCGCTTCACGGACGGCGAACACCTGTGGATGCTCGCTACCGGAACCGGTATCGGCCCCTTTATTTCCATCCTGCGCGATCCCGCGGTATGGAAGCAGTTCAAGGAATTGATACTGGTACATTGCGTTCGGCATGCCAGCGAGCTTTCCTATAGCGATGAACTGCAGGCCATGGCAGCCGCTTCGGTGCAAGGACAAGGCGCACGCCTGCAATACCTGCGCTCGGCAACACGAGATAACGCCCGGCCAGAAGGAGTGCTAAGTCAACGTATCACTACGCTGCTGGAGAACGGAGAACTGGAATGGGCCTCGGGACTCGCTATGCAACCCGACATCTCGCGCATCATGTTGTGCGGCAATCCGCAAATGATCGAAGACACACGCAAGCTATTGCATGCGCGTGATATGCGCCCGGTGCGCCGCATGCAACCTGGTCAGTTCCTCACTGAAAACTACTGGTAAGCTCAGACCTGCCATCTTTCCTGTTACCCATGCCCTTGCCCCTTACTTCGTTCGATCTGCCTTTCAGCAATTCCTTCGCCAGCCTGCCTGACGAGCTTTATACGCGCCTGGACCCGACACCGTTGCCATCGCCTTATCTGGTTGGCGTCAGTCCGTCAGCCGCCGCGATGGTGGGACTGGACGTTGCCCGTTTTTCGGATGAAGAGATGCTCGCACTCTTTACTGGCAATGTGCGTGCGCCTTCCTCCCAGCCACTAGCCGCCGTCTATTCCGGCCACCAGTTCGGCGTATTCGCGGGACAACTTGGTGATGGACGCGCGATACTGCTGGGGGAATTGCCTGTGCCGGATTTGCCGCCTCCCTCCGTGATGGAGTTGCAACTAAAGGGGTCAGGTATGACGCCCTACTCGCGCATGGGTGACGGTCGTGCGGTGCTGCGCTCGTCGATACGCGAATTTCTCTGTTCGGAAGCAATGGCCGCGCTCGGGATCCCGACGACACGCGCCCTGTGCGTGACCGGCTCGGACAAGCCGGTACGACGCGAGACCATGGAAAGCGCTGCGGTCGTCACTCGCATGGCGCCCACCTTCCTACGATTCGGCTCCTTCGAACACTGGTATTACAACAACCGTCCTGACCTGCTGAAAATCCTGGCCGATTACGTACTGGAGCGCTTCTATCCTGAGTTGGGGGAATCGGAGCAGCCCTACCAGGCCCTGCTTACCGAAGTAACGCGCCGCACGGCACACCTGATTGCACAGTGGCAGGCCGTCGGTTTCATGCACGGAGTGATGAACACCGACAATATGTCGATACTCGGCCAGACAGTGGACTACGGCCCCTTCGGTTTCATGGAAGCCTACGATATCCGCCACATCTGCAACCATAGCGACAGCCAGGGCCGTTATTCGTATGCGATGCAACCGCGTATCGGCCACTGGAATTGTTATGCACTGGGCCAGGCATTGCTGCCCCTCTTGGAAAACGAGGAAGCGGTGCATGAAGCGCTGTCCGTGTATCAGCCGGAGTTCACCAGCAAGCTGAATGCACTGATGCACGCCAAGCTGGGCCTGCAGACCGAGAAGGAAGAAGATGCCGCGCTGTTTGAAGACCTGTCCGTCATCATGCAGAATAGTCACGTCGATTTCACTCTGTTTTATCGCCACCTGTGCAACCTGAAACAGGATGATCCCTCTCAGGATGAGCCTGTGCGCGACCTGTTCATAGACCGTGCTGCATTCGATGCATGGGCAGTAAAATACCGGGCACGACTGGCGGCTGAAAACAGTCAGGACGAGTCCCGCCGCACTGCGATGCGCGCCGTGAACCCGAAATACATATTGCGCAATTATCTGGCCCAGGTCGCCATAGAGAAAGCGCAGAACAAGGATTTTTCGGAAGTGCAAAAATTGCTGTCGGTGCTGGAAAACCCCTATGACGATCAGCCGGAAAATGAAAGTTATGCCGCGCTGCCGCCGGACTGGGCCAGTCACCTGGAAGT
>JAEZLB010000048.1 GCA_023435945.1 Pseudomonadota bacterium
TACCTATACCGACGCCGATGGCACGATGCTGGGTCAGAAGGTGACGCCTTTGGATCGCGTTGGCATTTATGTGCCGGGCGGCAAGGCCGCCTATCCTTCATCCGTGTTGATGAATGCGATCCCTGCCAAGGTGGCGGGCGTGCAGGACATCATCATGGTAGTGCCGACCCCGGATGGCGTGAAGAATGAGCTGGTATTGGCAGCCGCTGCCATTGCCGGTGTGGACCGCGTGTTCACCATTGGCGGCGCTCAAGCCGTCGGCGCGCTGGCATATGGCACGGCGACCATTCCTCAGGTCGATAAAATCGTTGGCCCCGGCAATGCCTATGTGGCAGCGGCCAAGCGCCGTGTATTCGGTATTGTCGGTATCGACATGATCGCGGGTCCTTCCGAGATTCTGGTGATTTGCGACGGCACGACCGATCCGGATTGGATCGCGATGGATCTGTTCTCTCAGGCTGAACATGATGAATTGGCACAGTCGATTTTGCTGTGCCCTGATGCGGATTACATCGCCCGTGTCGAGGCCAGCATCAATCGCCAGATCGAGGAAATGCCACGCAAAGACGTTATCGCTACGTCCTTGGTGAATCGCGGTGCGCTGATCAAGGTGCGCGATATGGACGAGGCCTGCGCGATCGCCAACATGATCGCTGCCGAGCATCTGGAGATTTCTGCAGAACAGCCGCAGCAATGGGGCGAGAAGATCCGCCACGCTGGTGCGATCTTCCTGGGGTGTTTTACTTCCGAGTCGCTGGGCGATTATTGCGCCGGTCCTAACCACGTGCTGCCGACGTCGCGCACTGCGCGTTTCTCTTCCCCGCTGGGTGTGTATGATTTCCAGAAGCGTTCCAGCCTGATTCAGGTCAGTGAAGCCGGTGCGCAGACTTTGGGTAAAATCGCCGCCGAGCTGGCTTATGGCGAAGGCCTGCAGGCGCACGCGCGTTCCGCCGAATACCGACTGAAATAACGCATGGGTGAATGGCTTGATCAGGTGTACTGTGAGGATACGCTGCAAGGCATAACGCGTCTTCCCGATCAGAGTATCGACCTGATCATTGCCGACCCGCCTTATGGTTTAGGCAAGGATTACGGCAACGATTCGGACAAGCTGGAAGCCGAGGCTTATCTGGCATGGACCCAGCGCTGGGTAGACGCAGTATTGCCCAAGCTGAAGCCGAATGGCAGTTTTTATATCTTCCTGACCTGGCGTTATTCACCGGAGATTTTCGTGATGCTCAAGCAGCGCATGATGATGGTGAACGAAATCATCTGGGATCGCAGGGTGCCTTCCATGGGCGGCAGCACACGGCGTTTTTCGTCGGTGCATGACACGATAGGATTTTTCGCCAAGTCCAAGGACTATCATTTCGACCTCGATGCCGTGCGCATTCCGTATGATGCGGAAACCAAGAAGGCGCGTTCGCGTTCCATCTTTGTGGGCGCGAAATGGCTGGAACTGGGCTATAACCCCAAGGATGTGTGGAGTGTGTCGCGCCTGCACCGCGAGCATCGTGAGCGTGCCGATCATCCGACCCAAAAGCCGCTGGAGATCATCGAGCGCATGGTCAAGGCTTCCTGTCCCGCCAACGGTGTCGTACTGGATCCATTCATGGGCAGCGGTACGACTGCGGTTGCGGCCAGACGTTGCAACCGTCATTTTGTCGGTTTCGAGATGAATCCCGATTATTGCCGCCTGATCGAGCAACGCCTGGCTGCGCTGGAAACGTCCGAAACCGCATGATTTTCTGTCTTTTTTTGCCATGTCACTGACCCAAAACATCATCCGTCCCGAAATCCTCAAGCGTGCCGCGTATCACGTGGCCGATTCCTCCGGTTATATCAAGCTTGACGCGATGGAAAACCCCTATCTGCTGCCGGATGGAATGTCTGCGGCATTGGCACAGCGGCTGTCGGAAGTGGCACTCAATCGTTACCCGGTGCCGACCTATGCAGGCCTGAAGCAGCGTATCCGCGACAAGCTGGGCGTGCCGGCTGGCTACGATGTGTTGCTGGGCAATGGCTCGGATGAACTGATCTCGCTGCTGTCGGTAGCGTGTGCGAAGCCGGGAGCGGTGGTGCTGGCGCCTGAGCCATGTTTCGTGATGTACGCGGTGTCGGCGGAATTGGCGGGCATGCAATATGTGGGTGTTCCGCTCAAGGCGGATTTCTCGCTGGACGTGAAGGCCATGCTGGCCGCGATTGAACAACACCGGCCGGCAATCACCTATCTGGCCTATCCGAACAATCCGACCGGCAACGAATTTAACGCCGATGACATGATTGCCATCCTTCGGGCTGTTGGCGACCAGGGTATCGTGGTGGTGGACGAGGCTTACCAGCCGTTTGCCAGCGGTAGTTTCATGTCGCGCCTGCCGGAATTTGCCAACCTGGCGGTGATGCGCACAGTTTCCAAGCTGGGTCTGGCGGGTATACGCCTGGGTTACATGTCGGCATCCCCGGAGTTGCTGGTTGAAATCGACAAGGTCAGGCCGCCTTACAATGTCAATGTCCTGACCCAGGCCGCCGCCGAATTCATGCTGGATCACATCGACGTGCTGGATGGGCAGGCCGCTGCCATTCGTGAAGAGCGCAGCCGTTTAAGTGCGGCCCTGGCAGCCTTGCCGGGCGTGGAAGTGTTTCCCTCGGCGGCCAACTTCCTGTTGTTCCGCATAACGAATCCGGCGCTGGATGCCGCAAATGTGCTGGACGGTTTGCTGTCACGTGGGGTTTTGATCAAAAATGTGAGTAAAATGCACCCATTGCTCAAAAATTGCATGCGGGTTACAGTCAGTACTCCGGAAGAAAACCGTTCGTTCCTCGAGGCGCTTAGCGCCTCACTCGCAGTGTAATTGGATTTCCCTCTTATCATGTCTACGCAAAGAATCGCCGAAGTTGTCCGCAACACCCAGGAAACGCAAGTCCGTGTCGCCATCAATCTGGATGGTACCGGCGTGCAGAAATTGAACACGGGTGTACCTTTTCTCGACCACATGCTGGATCAGATCGCCCGCCATGGGCTGATCGATCTGGATATCGAGGCCAAGGGCGACTTGCATATCGATGCACATCACACCGTTGAGGATGTGGGCATCACGCTGGGCCAGGCTGTGGCCAAGGCTATCGGCGACAAAAAAGGCATACGCCGTTACGGCCATGCTTATGTGCCGCTGGATGAAGCGTTGTCGCGTGTCGTGATCGATTTTTCCGGCCGTCCCGGCCTGCAGTTCGACGTGCCTTTTACGCGTGCAATGATAGGCGGCTTCGATGTCGACCTGGCGCGCGAGTTTTTCCAGGGCTTCGTCAATCATGCGCTGGTGACTGTGCATATTGACAACCTGCGTGGTGAAAATGCTCACCACCAGTGCGAAACCGTATTCAAGGCTTTCGGCCGTGCATTGCGCATGGCCGCGGAGCTGGATGCCCGTGCGGCCGGTACCATTCCTTCTACCAAGGGTAGCCTGTAACCGACCGACTATCCGGGAATAGCTTGCGTTCTGCAGCCCTGTTTTTATCATGAACAAAATCGTTGTAGTGGATTACGGTATGGGCAACCTGCGATCGGTTGCCCAGGCCTTGCGCCATGCCGCTCCGGATGCCGATGTGCGCATCTCCGGTGAAGTGGCTGACATCCGTGAGGCTGACAGGCTGGTCCTGCCCGGGCAGGGCGCCATGCGCGACTGCATGCGCAGCCTGCGTGAATCCGGTGTCGAGGAGGCCTTGCTGGAAGCAGCTCGCAGCAAGCCCTTGTTCGGTGTTTGTGTCGGTGAGCAAATGCTGTTCGA
>JAEZLB010000089.1 GCA_023435945.1 Pseudomonadota bacterium
GGCCTCACCTCCGATCAATCCTACCGATACGTATGCAAGTCACTATGTATCACAACCCGAAATGCGGCACTTCCCGCAATACACTGGCCATGATTCGCGAAGCTGGTATTGAGCCAGTCATCATCGAATATTTAAAACAGGTACCCAGCCGCGAAGTTCTGCAAGACATGATTGCCCGTTCCGGCCTTAGCATCAGGGAAGTGCTACGCGCAAAGGAGGTGACCTACACTGAGCTGGGTCTCGACAATCCTGCGCTATCCGATGATGAATTGCTCGATGCAATGATGGCGCACCCCATACTGATCAATCGTCCTTTCGTGGTCACGCCGCTGGGGGTACGCCTGTGCCGGCCTGCGGAAGTCGTACAGGACATTCTCCCTGCACGCTAAACCACTTTGCGCAGTGGCCGGCCGGATCCTTGTTCGTTTTAAACAACCTTCCTGCACGGCTGCCGCCCCTGACAAAAGTGATCACGTCACGACGGAAATTTCTGCCGTGACGGCATTTTCCAGCGCTCTGTCACCTACCCTCCTGAAATTGCGTGAGGGTCGCCCGGGGTATCAATCAGGCAAGGCCCTGGGCCGCCCAGCCGGCTCCGGGGGCGGCATGCGGAAAGCCGCCTGCTTTAACAGGTGGTGTCAGGAACGTGTGGAATCTCAATGCAGCCTGTAAAGGAAAAGTGACGGCCCTGCGCAAGGCGGCAACAAGCGTATAGAATTGAAGGCATTCCTTGCCACCACGCGTCATCGCCTCGCCACCATGCCTTACAAAGCCCCCGCAGATTTAGTCGCCGCCCATCCCATCCCGCAATGCATTCCGCTGATCGAAGCCAATGTGCGCCGTTTCCAGGCCGAGCTTCAGGAAGGTTACGACAAGATGCGCAAAAAGGCCGTTGGCGAGGGGCAAGCGATTACCGCATTCGATGCCTGGGCTTTTGTCTTGGTCGATGAAGTATTCCAGGATATGCTGGAAGCCGAAGTGGATCACAACACGGCCACTGCCTATACCGAGGAAGTCGGCCGCCGCCTGAATGTAAAGATCCAGCGCGCAATCCGTTTCGCTGGCAAGAACTGAGTGGCCGCCTCATAAGCTGCCCCATATGCTGGGCATAAAAAAACGCTGCCAGGACAGGCAGCGTTTTTTGTCAGTATCGCTTAACTCAAGCGATCGGTGCAACCACCGCCGGCTGCCTGGTATCGTGGCTGATTGCAAGGTTGCGCTCCAGCTCGGCAATACCGGCAGGCAGATCAAGCTGGGCACCGGCAAACTGCATGCTCGCACCCAGCGCATGCAAGGTACGGAACACATTGTGCGCACGGCTTTGCTCGCCCATCTGGCCGATACGGACGATAGGTGAACCGAAGGCGCCGGAAATCTCGACGCGGTACACCTGGGACATATGCGCGCGTACCGCTTCCGAGGAAATGCCTTCAGGCACAACCACACCCAGCACCGAATTAAGGCGTGAAGCTTCCGGCACCAACAACTGCAGGCCCATGGCTTCAATCCCCTTCTGCAGGGCCCTGGAACAGATTTCATGGCGCAGGAAACGTTCGGGCAGCGTTTCTTCGCATACCAGGCGCAAGGCTTCATGCAAGGCCAGAATGCCCGATACCGGTGCCGTGTAGTGATACGACTTCTGGTTCCAGAACTGGTCGGCCAGCAGCGCATCCAGGCACCAGTGAGCAATCGTATGCTTGCGATGCGTAATGCGTTCCCACGCCTGATCGGAGAAAGCCAGCAGCGATACGCCAGGAATCGACGACAGGCCTTTCTGGCCACCAGTAATCACGGCATCGACTTTCCAGTCGTCCATGTCCAGCGGCATGGTGCTGAGCGTACAGACGGCATCGGCTATCACCATGCAGTCGTACTTGTGTGCGATCTCGGCAATCTGCTTCAGATGACGATTGCAGACGGTATTGGACGTTTCGCCCTGGACGATGGTGAGAAACTCATACTTGCCATCCTTCAGATAGGCTTCCACGGCTGCCGGATCAGCGGCTTCGTTATTCGGCACTTCCAGGATGACCACTTCGCCACCGACGCGCTTGGCCATTTCCGCCATACGGCGGCTAAACAAGCCATTGCACACAGCGAGTACGCGGCTGCCGGGGTTGACCAGGTTACAGATCGCCATTTCCATGGAGGCAGAGCCCGGACCGGCAACGCCCAGTACATGCTTGGAACGGGTCTGGAATACATAACGGCCCATGTCCTTGACCTGCTCAATCACGCGGTTCATGGTTTCGCCCAGGTGATTGATCACAATGGAGTTGGCGTAAGCCACCTTGTGTGGAATCGGCACCGGCCCGGCGCCCATCATCAGCAAAGGTTCCTGCGGAAGGATTTGGTCAAGAGAAACAACGGCCGGCGGCTGGAAGGGTTCCATCAAAAAACATCCTTAGAAAAAGGGGGAGCGAGCAGAATGACTGGATTTTCAAGCGGGGGAAGAAGGCATCTTGCACTGCCGCCTGTTTGGGCCTGAATGATAAAACAGGTGAAACAAGCTGAAAAATCGGATCTTTGCGGGGTTGCAAACTCCCTGTCACAGGGCTTTTGCCACACTTTCCGGGCTTGGCTGCGTGATATGATAGCTGACTTTGAAAAAAGATAGCAGCTTGTCCTGAAATGCCAGGCAGAATTGCCGCAAACAAGGATGGATAACAGGAAATAGTGCAAAAATGCCACTAATTCTTCCCGCTATCCCTGGTACTGCTGTCCCGGCCTCATTCCGTGGCCTTCATCCTGAATGCGTCCGTCCAGGAGCATGATCTCCGCTTACACCATGCAGAAAAAAGTCTTTATCAAAACCTTCGGTTGCCAGATGAACGAGTACGACTCGGACAAGATGGTGGATGTGCTGAATGCCGCTGAAGGCTTCGTCAAAACCGACACACCGGAAGATGCCGATGTGGTGCTGCTCAATACCTGCTCGGTACGCGAAAAGGCGCAGGAAAAAGTGTTCTCCGACCTGGGCCGGCTGCGCGAACTGAAAGAAATGCGACCCGGCATGGTAATCGGCGTTGGCGGTTGCGTAGCATCCCAGGAAGGCGACGCCATCATCAAGCGTGCACCCTATGTCGACGTGGTATTCGGCCCGCAGACCCTGCACCGCTTGCCGGACTTGCTGCAAAAACGCCGTGACAGCGGGAGTGCCCAAGTCGATATCAGCTTCCCTGAAATCGAAAAATTCGATCACCTGCCGCCCGCCCGCGTGGAAGGTGCCAGCGCCTATGTTTCCATCATGGAAGGCTGCAGCAAATACTGCAGCTATTGTGTGGTCCCGTACACGCGCGGCGAGGAAGTATCGCGTCGCTTTGAAGATGTGCTGACCGAAGTCGCCGGCCTGGCGGAACAGGGCGTGAAGGAAATTACGCTGCTGGGCCAGAACGTGAATGCCTATCGTGGTGTGATGGCCGATGGCGAGATTGCCGATTTTGCATTGCTGATCGAATACATCGCCGAAATCGACAACATCGAGCGCATCCGCTTCGTGACCAGTCATCCCAAGGAATTCACGCAGCGCTTGATCGATGCCTATGCAAAGATCCCCAAGCTGGCGAATCATCTCTACCTGCCGGTGCAACATGGTTCGGACAAGATCCTGATGGCGATGAAACGTGGATATACGGCGCTGGAGTACAAGTCCATCATCCGCCGCCTGCGCGAGGTCCGGCCTGACATTACGATTTCGTCCGACTTCATCGTGGGCTTCCCGGGAGAAACGGAAGCGGATTTTGAAGCTATGGTCAAACTGGTCGAAGAAATCGATTTCGATTTCAGTTTCAGCTTCATTTTCAGCCCACGTCCCGGTACGCCGGCGGCCAGCCTGCAGGATGATACGCCGCTCGAGGTCAAGCAACAGCGTCTGGCGCGTTTCCAGGCCCTGCTGAATGAAAATGTGCGTCGCCATGGCGAAGCGATGGTGGGCACGGTACAGCGTATTCTGGTGGAGGGTCCGTCTCGCAAGAACCCGAATGAATTGCAGGGTCGTACTGAGAGCAATCGCGTGGTGAATTTCGACGGCGGCCCGAACGCTTCGCGCCTGATCGGTCAAATGCTGGAGGTCGCCATTACCAAAGCCTTCCCGAATTCGCTGCGCGGCGAAGTCGTGGTGAAGTCGTAATAAGTACCCGCTTCCACTACTAACTAGCTATTAAACAACAGCAATTTGAAAACCAAAACACCAGCAGAATCTCTGCACTTCACCCCCGACCCCTTGGACAACACGCGGCTCGCTCATTTGTGCGGGCCGATGGATGAAAACCTGCGCCAGATTTCTGCTGCGCTGGATGTCACTTTATTCAGGCGCGGCGAAAAATTCATTGCCAGCGGCGCCAACGCCCAGCAGGCGATCAGCTTGCTGGAAACTTTTTATGAAAAAGCAGACAAGCCGGTCAACGTCGAAGATATCCAGCTGGCCGTCGTGGAAAAACGGGCCAACAATGCCGTGACCGATAAGCCGGTGGAAAACGGAGCGCCTGCCGACGCCCTGCCTGGCACGGAAGAAAGTCCCGTACTCAAGACCCGCCGCAGTGATTTGCGCGGTCGCACGCCGCACCAGAACCAGTATCTCAAATCCATACTGGAAAACGACGTGACCTTTGGTGTCGGTCCAGCCGGCACCGGCAAAACCTACCTTGCAGTAGCCTGCGCTGTCGATGCGATGGAGCGCGATGCGGTCAAGCGCATCATCCTCACCCGCCCCGCCGTGGAAGCCGGCGAGCGCCTGGGCTTTCTGCCGGGCGACCTGACCCAGAAGGTCGACCCCTATCTGCGCCCGCTGTACGACGCGCTTTACGATCTGCTCGGCTTTGACCGCGTGCAGAAACTGTTCGAAAAACAAGTGATCGAAATTGCTCCGCTGGCCTACATGCGCGGGCGCACACTGAATCATTCTTTCATCATCCTGGATGAAGCGCAGAACACAACGCCGGAACAGATGAAAATGTTCCTGACTCGCATAGGCTTCGGCAGCAAGGCCGTGGTCACCGGCGATGTGACGCAGATCGATCTGCAACGCACACAAAAAAGCGGCCTGGTCGATGCAGTGAAAGTCCTGCAGAAAGTGCGCGGCATTGCCTTCACGCACTTCACCAGCGCAGACGTTGTCCGTCATCCGCTGGTTGCCCGTATTGTCGACGCCTATGAAGCAGCCAGCAAAAAATAAACTTGCCTTATCAGTACAGTACGCTGACCCCCGCCTGAAAGAAAACCTGCCCCGCACTTCTTTGCGGCGCTGGATACAGGCCGCGCTGTTTGCGCCAGCCGAGCTGACCTTGCGTTTCGTTGATGCCGAGGAAGGCAAGCTCCTGAACCGGGATTATCGCCACAAGGATTACGCAACCAATGTGCTGACCTTCGCCTATACCGAAGACGAAGCGGCAGAAGTTACGCAGGCCGATATCATCCTGTGCACCGATGTCTTGATGCGGGAAGCGCAGGAACAAGGCATTTCCCTGGAAGCGCACGCGGCTCATCTGGTCGTGCATGGCGTACTGCATGCGCAGGGTTACGACCATGAAACCGATGAGGAGGCGGAGGAAATGGAACAATTGGAAACGGAAATTCTGGCAACACTAGGATTTCCCGATCCTTATGCAACAAGATAATTTTGTTCGTCAACTTTACAAACCGACATGCAGATTTGTCATTCCTCACACGCGATTTGGGGCCTGATTTAGGCCTGCGTGCCTATTTGATGTATCCTATGTCTGTCTGTAACTACGGCATTTCGCCATATGCAAGATCAATCTGACAGTAGTCCCCGAACTGCTGAAATCAAACCACATCGTTCGCTGTTCGAACGTTTAACCGCGCTAGTATCCCCCGAACCCGAGACCCGTGCTGAGCTGCTCAGCGTCCTTCAGGAGGCGCATGCTCGCAACCTGATTGAAGCCGATGCTTTGTCCATGATAGAAGGCGTGTTCCAGGTATCGGAGCTGGTGGCGCGCGACATTATGGTCCCGCGCTCGCAGGTCGACATGGTCGACATTACCAAGCCCATTGAAGAATGGCTGCCCATGGTGCTGCAGACCGCCCATTCCCGTTTTCCCGCCTACGAAGGCGAACGCGACAAAGTTGTTGGCATACTGCTGGCCAAGGATTTGCTGCGCTATTACGCTGCAGATACGTTCAATGTGCGCGACATGCTGCGCCCCGCGACTTTCATCCCCGAATTCAAGCCTGTGAACGTGCTGCTACGCGACTTCCGCGCGACGCACAATCATATGGCGCTGGTCGTGGATGAGTACGGCGGCGTTTCCGGCATCGTCACCATCGAAGACGTGCTCGAGCAGATCGTCGGCGATATCGAAGATGAATACGATCTCGACGAAGAGGAAAACAACATCCTGAGAATCAAGGATGGCATGCAGGGACCTCGATGGCGCGTGCGGGCATTAACAGAACTGGAACAATTCAATGAAGAATTTGGCACCGAGTTCGAGGATCATGACGTCCACACCGTAGGCGGCCTAGTGGCTTGCCATCTGGGCCGCGTGCCGCGCAAGGGCGACCGCTTCGAGATCGGCAATCTCCAATTCTCGGTATTGCGCGCCGATGCCCGCCAGGTACATCTGCTGCTGGTGGAGCAATTGCCGGAACCTGTCGTCCAGTCCACAGAATATACCAGTGAAGAGTAAACC
>JAEZLB010000183.1 GCA_023435945.1 Pseudomonadota bacterium
AAACCGACTTTTCCGCGAAATGCCGCTATTTTAAATGATGCAGCCCGAAACCCACACCCCCGTTTTTAAACGATTGAGATTCGTCCTGGTAGAAACCAGCCGCCCCGGCAATATAGGCGCAACGGCAAGGGCCATGAAAACCATGGGCTTTTCGGACCTGGTGCTGGTCAATCCGCGCATACCGGATGCGGTCAGCCACGAGGAGGCCATTGCTTTTGCCAGCGGCGCAAAGGACATATTGAGTGCGGCACGCATCGTGGGTTCCGTGGATGAGGCGCTCTTTGGGTGCAATTTTTCGGCAGCGTTGTCGGCGCGCCTGCGTGAATATTCGCCGCCCTTGCTGACGCCGCGCATGCTGGCCTCCCGCCTGACAGGCGATGCACAATTGCGCGCGGCCCTTGTATTTGGCAACGAACGTTTCGGCCTGCCCAATGACATCGTGGAAAAATGCAGTGCGCTGATTAACATTCCTGCCAATGCAGAATATTCATCGCTGAACCTGGCGCAGGCAGTGCAGGTGTTGGCGTATGAGTGCAGGACTATGGCAACTGCCGACGCCCTGCCTGAAACGGGTATAGGTTATCGCGGCGAGCCGGCAAATGCTGAACAGATCGAGGGCATGTATGCGCATCTGGAGCAGGCGCTGGTCGCCATCGATTTCCTGAATCCGCAAAATCCCAAGAAACTGATGCCGCGTCTCAAGCGCCTGTTGTCGCGGACCGGACTCGAGGTGGAAGAAGTCAATATTTTGCGTGGCATTGCCAAGCAAATCCTGCTGCACACAAAAAAATAAGAGAGTGGGGGCATGCGGAATTGTCGGGAAGTCAGCCCCAGGCCCGCATCAGGCCCACTGCCAGCCCTTCCAGTGCAAAGTCGTTATGTTCGGGGTCAACGCGGATTGGCAGGAAGTCCGGATTCTCCGGCAGCAGTTCAATGCCGGAACTGGTCTTGTAATAACGCTTGACCGTGACTTCATCATCCAGCCGGGCCACCACGATCTGGCCATTACGGGCGCTGTCGACTTTTTTAACTGCAATCAGGTCGCCATCCAGGATGCCGGCATCGCGCATGGACATGCCGCGCACTTTCAGCAGGAAATCGGGTTTGGCGGTGAAAAGGGTGGGGTCAACCCGGTAATTGGCTTCCACATGTTCCTGGGCCAGGATGGGGGCACCAGCCGCCACCCGGCCGATCAGTGGCAATTGCATGAATGCCGGATGGCCGAACGTCATCTGATCGCCCCGGCCAGAATGTGAATCGCCCGCCACGTCGCACAGGCGGATGCCGCGGGATGTGCCCGGTGAAATTTCAATCGCGCCCTTGCGAGCCAGAGCCTGCAGGTGTTCTTCCGCTGCATTGGCGGACCGGAAACCAAGTTCGGCAGCAATTTCAGCGCGCGTGGGGGGGAAACCGGTGTTTTCTATGGCTTCGCGGATCAGATTGAGAATCTGTTCTTGGCGGGCGGTCAACTTAATCATGACGTCTCCTTGCGCAAGCCCTGAGGCTGTTAATGCAAACAGCCTGTATTTTTATACAGCTTTGGCGCAAACGCAAGCCTGGCAGGAAAAAGGTGCGATGCCCCCAGTCCCGGTTCTCCGTAAGGCGGGCTGACAAAACTGCTTTCATTTGAGGAAATTTGGCTTTTCGTGTATGATTGCCGGCTTTCTTCCCGCACCCGTGTTGACGCCGGGGCGGGCGTTTTAAATGTCCATAAGGAGCTTACATGCGTCACTACGAAATCGTATTTATCGTACATCCCGATCAAAGCGAGCAAGTACCCGCAATGATCGAACGTTACAAGGGCATCGTCACCACTCGTGGTGGCAAGGTGCACCGTGTCGAAGACTGGGGCCGCCGTCAACTGGCCTACATGATTCAAAAACTCGCCAAAGCGCACTATGTCTGCATGAACATCGAATGCGACAGCGAAACCCTGGCAGAGATCGAAACCGGCTTCAAGTTCAATGACGCCGTATTGCGTCATCTGACCGTCAAGATGAAGAAAGCGGAAACCGCTCCTTCCCCGATGATGAAGTCTGTACAGAAAGAAGACGCAGCCAAGAGCCAGCGTAGCGAAGCGCCTGCAGCGTAAGCGGATGTGAGCGGCCTGGCCAGTGAATCGATTCCAGTGCGTTGCAGTCATTGCCAGTCGTGAAGCAGTGCGTTTTACGCCTGCAGGAATACCGGTAGTGAATCTGAGCTTGCAACACGAATCGCGGCAACGCGAAGCAGGAATCGACAGGCTGGTTTCCCTGGAGATGACGGCGCTGGGCGCCGGCGAAATTTCAAGGGAATTGAGTCAGGCTGAACTGGGCAGGACTTATCAGTTCACCGGCTTTCTGGCCCGCAAAAACCGTAACAGCAAAAGCTTCGTCTTTCACATTACAGACATTGAACCTTATTCTTTAGATACAGGAGCCTAAAATGGCATTCGGTAAAAAATTCGACAAAAGCAAAATGAAAGAGCGCCGCAAACAGCAGAACCCGCTGTTCAAGCGCAAAAAGTTCTGCCGCTTCACTGCAGCGCACGTAGAACAAGTTGACTACAAAGACATCGACACGCTGAAAGATTTCGTGCAAGAGAACGGCAAAATCATGCCGGCCCGTCTGACTGGCACCCGCGCAATCTATCAACGTCAAGTTGATACGGCTATCAAGCGTGCACGCTTCCTCGCATTGCTGCCGTACACTGATCTGCACAACGCGTAATTGACGACTGAGTTAGGAGAAAAACATGCAAGTGATTCTGTTGGAAAAAGTCGTCAATCTCGGCAATCTGGGCGATATCGTTCGCGTCAAGGATGGTTACGCACGTAACTTCCTGATCCCTCAACGTAAGGCACGCCGTGCTACGGATTCCGCGATTCAGGAATTCGAAGCCAAACGTGCTGAACTGGAAAAAGTTGCAGCAGAAGTTCTGGCAGCTGCGCAGGCGCAAGGCGAAAAGCTGAGCGGCGCAACCATTCAGTTGTCGCAGAAAGCGGGCGTGGATGGCCGTCTGTTCGGTTCCGTGACCAACCAGGACATCGCTGAATCGCTGGGCAAGCAAGGCTTCCCGGTTGTGAAGGCTCAGGTTCGTATGCCAAACGGCCCGTTGAAGGTGGTTGGTGACCACCCGGTAGCAGTTGCCCTGCATACCGATGTGGTCGTTGACATCACGGTCTCCGTGCTGGGCGAACACGCCTGATTGCGGAAAAAGGCATCAAGTAAAAAAGCCGGGCTTGCCCGGCTTTTTTATTGCGGTTTGCCGGGAATTTGCCGAACCTAAACAGGTATAATTTCCGTCATGAACGAACGCAACGATCCCCAGTTAGATTCCCTTCGAGTTCCGCCGCATTCCATTGAGGCGGAGCAGTCTGTGCTCGGAGGTCTGCTGCTGGACAACGCAGCATGGGACCGCATCGCGGACTTCATCAATGCCGATGATTTTTACCGCTACGATCATCGCATCATTTTTCAGCACATCGTCAAGCTCATCAATGACACCAAGCCGGCTGACGTTATCACCGTGTACGAAGCTTTGTCCGTCAGCGGCAAGGCGGAAGAAGTAGGTGGCCTGGCGTATTTGAATGCACTGGCGCAAAACACGCCTTCGGCTGCCAATATCCGCCGTTACGCCGAGATCGTGCGCGACCGCGGCGTGCTGCGCAAGCTGATTACGGTATCCGATGAAATCTCCGGCCATGCGTTTAATCCGCAAGGCAAGGAAGTGAAGCAGATCCTGGATGAAGCAGAGTCCAAGATTTTTGCGATTGCGGAAGAGGGCGCGCGTGGTGCACAGGGCTTCCAGGAAATCCAGCCGCTCCTGACTCAAGTCGTGGAGCGTATCGACGAGCTGTATAACCGTGACAACCAGAACGATATTACGGGTGTGCCGACCGGCTTCGTCGATCTCGATCGCATGACCTCCGGCTTGCAACCGGGTGACCTGGTTATTGTTGCGGGCCGTCCTTCCATGGGTAAGACCGCCTTCTCGATCAACATTGGCGAGAACGTTGCGATTGACAGTGGTTTGCCTGTTGCCGTGTTCTCCATGGAGATGGGTGGCGCACAGCTCGCCATGCGTATGCTGGGTTCGGTGGGGAAACTCGACCAGCAGCGCCTGCGTACCGGGCGTCTGATCGATGAAGACTGGCCGCGTCTGACGCATGCGATACAGAAGATGAACGATGCGCAAATTTATATTGATGAAACGCCGGCGCTGAGTCCGATTGAGCTGCGCGCTCGCGCTCGCCGCCTGGCCCGCCAGTGCGGAAAGCTAGGCCTCATTATTGTCGACTATTTGCAGCTGATGTCCGGTAATGGCTCGGGTGAAAACCGTGCAACGGAGATTTCGGAAATCTCTCGTAACCTCAAAGGCTTGGCCAAGGAACTCAATTGTCCGCTGATTGCATTGTCGCAGTTGAATCGTTCGCTGGAGCAACGTCCCAATAAGCGCCCAGTGATGTCGGACTTGCGCGAGTCGGGCGCCATCGAGCAGGACGCCGACGTAATTCTGTTCATTTATCGTGATGAAGTATACAATCCCGACTCGCCAGACAAGGGTACTGCAGAAATTATCATCGGTAAGCAGCGTAACGGTCCTATCGGTACCGTGCGCCTGACCTTCCTGGGTAAATACACTAAATTCGACAACTACGCCGGCGGAAACGCGGTATTCGACAACGAATAAGGCGACTGTCACTCTCTTCTGAAATCGGGATGTATTCCGTGCGCAGCGCGTTCCATCGTCATGCAGGATCGTAGGGTGGCCTGAATGCCGAAACCATAACGGAGGCCAAAAATGTTTGGGCGATGGATGTCATCGAAGGAGAAGTTTTTCGACTATTTTTTGCAGCACGCAGATTTGTGCGTGCAAGGTGCGCAGGAAATGGCCGAGATGATGAAAAACTTCGATCAGTGTGAAGATCGTACGCTTGCCATTGAATCTATTGAGAAACAGGCCGATAAAGTCACCGATAACACGCTCGAACTGCTCCAGAGAAGCTTCTTCACTCCGTTTGACCGCGACGACATCCATAAGCTGATCACGCGCATGGATGACATACTCGATCTGCTCGAGGACGGTGCGCAATCCATTTATCTTTACGACGTCAAGAGCGTAACACCGGAGGCGATACGGCTGGCCGAGCTCTGTCTGGAAGGTACAGAGAAGGTACGCCATGCCATCAAGTTGCTGCAGAACATGGGTAGTCATGGACGGGGGGTGCTTGCCTTGTGCGAAGAAATCGACAAGGTGGAGTCAAATGCCGATCATGTAATGCGTGCCGCGATGTCCAAGCTGTTCCGGGACGAGCCCGAGGTGCGCAACATCATCAAGCTCAAGGCGATATACGAGATCCTTGAGCTGGTGACTGATCGCTGCGAAGATGTGGCAACGCTTATCGAAGGCATCGTGATTGAAAATACCTGATTAAGCAAGGCAGTCAGGACGCAGGATGAATGTAAGAATGCAAAAGGGCTGGCCTTGTGGGCCAGCCCTTTTTTAATGGAGACTGATTCCGCTTACAGTACGTCGCTTGCGTGATCAGCCAGGCGCGAACGCTCCCCGCGTGCCAGCGTGATGTGGCCACTGTGTACCCAGCCTTTGAAGCGATCGACCACATAGGTCAGTCCGCTCGATCCCTCGGTCAGATAAGGGGTATCGATCTGCGCGATATTGCCCAGGCACACCACCTTGGTGCCGGGGCCGGCGCGTGTGACCAGTGTTTTCATCTGCTTGGGTGTGAGGTTCTGGGCTTCGTCGACGATCAGGAACTTGTTGACGAAGGTGCGGCCGCGCATGAAGTTCATGGACTTGATCTTGATCTTGGATCGGATCAGGTCCTGCGTCGCAGCGCGTCCCCAGTCGCCGGCATCGTTGTCCGACTTGTTCAGTACTTCCAGGTTGTCGTCGAAGGCGCCCATCCACGGTGACATTTTCTCTTCTTCCGTACCCGGCAGAAAACCGATGTCCTCACCGACCGGGACGGTCACGCGCGTGACGATGATTTCATTGTAGAGCTTGGTTTCGAGCACTTGCGCCAAACCTGCCGCCAGGGCAAGCAGTGTCTTACCCGTGCCGGCCTGACCAAGCAGCGTAATGAAATCGCACTCGGGGTCCATCAACAGGTTCATCGCAAAGTTCTGTTCACGGTTGCGTGCAGTGATGCCCCATACGCTGTTCTTGGCGTGCGTGTAATCGCGCAAAGTGCGGATCACGGCAGTCTTGCCATTGATCTGTTTTACCTGCCCATAAAAAGGCACTTCGCCATCGGACGGTTCCATGTAGACGAACTGGTTGACCAGCATGGCGTGCACCAGGGGGCCGCTTAGACGATAGTAAGTGTAACCAGTGCCATGCTGGGTTTCCTGCCACGACTCCATGCCTTTGCCATGCTTGCTCCAGAAATCGTCCGGTAACTGCAGGATGCCGGAATACAGCAGGTCGGTGTCTTCCAGTACATGGTCGTTGAAGTATTCTTCAGCCGGCAGTCCCAGTGCACGTGCCTTGATGCGTATGTTGATATCCTTGGATACCAGCACTACCGGGCGATCCGGGTGCTGCTGTTCCAGCGCGCGCACCACCGCCAGGATCTGGTTGTCGGCTTTGCCGGTAGGCAGGCCGGCTGGCAGCGTCTCTACCTGAAGCTGAGTCTGGAAAAAGAGGCGGCCGCCCGCATCCTTGTTGCCGAGCTTGTTGAGCGGTATACCTTGCTCGATCTGATTGTCGCTGACATCGGCAACCAGATCGTCGAGTGTGCGTGAGACCTGGCGCGCATTACGCGCCACTTCCGACATGCCTTTCTTGTGATTGTCCAGTTCCTCCAGCGTCATCATCGGCAGATAGATATCGTGTTCGGCGAAGCGGAACAGCGACGTCGGGTCATGCATCAGCACATTGGTATCCAGCACGAACAGCTTCCGGATGCTGGACTTGTCGCGGCTGCGGCGTGCGCCGGATTTGATCGGCGTCTCCCCCGCTTTTGCAGCGCGTGGGGAGGGAGAGGGGGCTTCAGCGGCCTTGCCCGGTCCCTTGGCGCGTAGGATCTCATCGTTTTCGATTTCGATTGCCTGCGGCAAGGGCTCCACCAGTGCTATGGCTGGCTTGATGCGCTTGTTTTTGTCCGCTTTAGGATAGTCTTCCGGCGGAAGCAGGGTGGCAGGCTTGGTCGGCATTTTGGGTAGGGGCATCAGCAAGACCTCATTGGTAATGAATGGGACAAATGCAGATCTGACAGTCCGAATAAGCGGGAACCGTTATTGAGGAAAGTCTGGGGATCGGTGGAAAAAGGCGGGCGAAATGTAAAAAAGCCGTTTGTGAAAAGGAGCTTTCCTTTTCTCCAAACGGCCTCCGCTTGTGGTTTCTTATGGAATTCAATGGCTTGAAATCACCTTCATCAATTCGAGCACCTCGTCCACGTGGCCCGGGACTTTCACTCCACGCCATTCTTTCACCAACTTGCCGTTGGCGTCAATGACAAAAGTGGAGCGTTCTACGCCCCTGACTTTTTTTCCGTACATGAGCTTGGTTTTCATCACCCCGAACAGGTTGCAGATATTCTCTTCGGGGTCGGAGATGAGTTCGAACGGCAGGTCCAGTTTGCCTTTGAAGTTCTCATGCGAACGCAGACTGTCGCGGCTCAGGCCTACGATCTCGGTATTGGCCTTGCGAAACTCCGGATACAAGTCACGAAAGCGCAGGCTTTCCGTGGTGCAGCCGGGAGTATTGTCCTTGGGGTAAAAGAACAGGACCAGATTTCTGCCGCGATAGTCAGACAGCGTAAATATTTTATCGCTGGTCATAGGCGCGGAAAAATCAGGTACCGTTTCATTGAGCGCGACATCGCTGACTATCAACATACTCTCCTGTTCTAATCGGTCAGAAAGGCTGGCGCATTTCGCAGCAGCGATAACCAGGCTGGCTGGCCTGCACTTCAGGTTTCCACGCCGGAATGGAAGTACGTTTCTTTTGGAAAACGCCATACTTGGGGCGGCGCGAATGAGTGAAGCTCTCTGATTTCGACATATTGAGGCAAATACAAGAATTTCAAGGGACCTGAAAAAGACCTTTGAGAAAATAGGAAATACGCTTATGCCTGTTTTTCTATGATGAGTGCCAGGGCAACTTTGCGGCCCTCTGCCATCAGGATGTTATAAGTGCGGCAAGCAGCCTGGTTGTCCATGCACTCTACGCCAATACGCTTTTGCGTCAAGGCCGTGATCAGGCGAGGGTGAATGAAGCGCTGCTTGTCACCCGTCCCGAGGATGACAACATCCGGATTCTGCGCATTGATGGGCTCAAAATCTGTTGCAGCCAGGTTGTCGAATGTCGTCACCTCCCACCTTACCGGTTTGATTTCCGGTAGCACGATCAGGCTGTGGGAAAAATAGACGGCATTGATCTCGACACCATGCTCATCGTAGGCAGTCACCGTCTGGTATTGCTGAGTAGGAGCGGAATGAAGTTTCATGATAATTGTGAAGCGGCTATGTTGGAAGAGGCATTATCAATGCCTGCAGCCCTACAGGATTGAATTAAAAATAATTGACATTGTATTCCTTTCTAAACCCTGCTCAAGTCCGTGGATTGATTAAAAGAGTGGCT
>JAEZLB010000292.1 GCA_023435945.1 Pseudomonadota bacterium
CGCGGTTGAGGTCGGTAATCTCCAGCTCGCCGCGCGGCGACGGCTTGAGATCACGCGCGTAATCGCTGGCGCGCCCATCGTAGAAGTACAGGCCCGTCACCGCGTAATTCGATTTCGGCTTGGCAGGCTTTTCCTCGATGCTGACGGCCTGCCGCTGGGCATTGAATTCCACCACCCCATAACGCTCCGGGTCCTGCACGTGATAGGCAAACACGGTAGCGCCCTGGTCCCGGCCTGAGGCCAGCCGTAGTTGCGCATCGAAATCATGGCCGTAGTAAATGTTGTCGCCCAGGATCAGCGCCGAGTCGTGGTTGCCCACAAATTGCCGGCCGATGATGAAGGCTTGCGCCAGGCCCTCCGGTTTCGGCTGCACCGCATACTGGATATTAATCCCCCACTGGCTGCCATCGCCCAGCAATTCCGCAAAGCGTGGCGTATCCTGCGGTGTGGAGATCAGCAGGATGTCGCGCATGCCCGCCAGCATCAGCGACGACAGCGGGTAATAAATCATGGGTTTGTCATAGACCGGCAGCAATTGCTTGGAGACCGAGGTCGTCACCGGATACAGGCGCGTGCCGGAACCGCCGGCCAGGATGATGCCCTTGCGGGTGGAGAGTGTTCCTATCGTCATACCGGCTCCCCTGCCTGGGTACGGCTGCTGTAATTCTCGTCTATCCACTTCATGTAATCGCCGGATTGCACGTTGTTCACCCACGCCTGGTTATCCAGGTACCACTGTACCGTCTTGCGGATGCCGGTCTCGAACGTTTCCTGCGGCTTCCAGCCCAGTTCTCTCGCAATCTTGCGCGCATCGATCGCATAACGCCGGTCATGGCCAGGACGGTCGGTGACGAAGGTGATCTGCGAGCGGTAGGAGGCACCATCGGATCTGGGCTGCAACTGGTCGAGGATGTCGCACAGCGTATGCACCACGTCCAGGTTGGCCTTCTCATTCCAGCCGCCCACATTGTAGGTTTCGCCCGGCTTGCCCTTGGCCAGAGCACAGCGCACGGCCGCGCAATGGTCGCCCACATACAACCAGTCCCGGATCTGCTGGCCATCGCCATAAATCGGCAAGGGCTGTCCTGCCAGGGCCCGCGTAATCACCAGCGGGATCAGTTTTTCCGGGAAATGGTAGGGGCCGTAATTGTTCGAGCAATTGGTGGTAATGGTCGGCAAGCCGTAGGTATGGTGGTAGGCACGCACCAGGTGATCGGATGCTGCCTTGGAAGCGGAATAGGGGCTATTGGGTTCGAAGGGATGGGTTTCGGTAAAGGGCGCGGCATCCGGCGCCAGAGAACCGTACACCTCATCGGTCGAGATATGCACGAAGCGGAACGCGGATTTTTCATCCTCGGGCAAGCCCTGCCAGTAGGCACGGGCGGCTTCCAGCAGGCTGAAGGTGCCATTGACGTTAGTGGTGATGAATTCGCCCGGGCCAAGGATGGAGCGGTCCACATGGCTTTCGGCGGCAAAGTGCACGATGGCACGCGGCTGGTAACGGGCCAGCAAATCGCTCACCAGCGCCGTATCGCCGATATCGCCGCGCACGAAGCTATGCCGGTCATTACCCTGCAGGCTGGCCAGGTTGCCTAGGTTGCCCGCATAGGTCAGCTAGTCGAGGTTGATGACCGGTTCGTCGCTGCCCCTGAACCAGTCCAATACAAAATTCGAGCCAATAAAACCCGCCCCGCCTGTTACCAAAATCATGTTGCCACCCCAAGAAATGCCCGCATTCGGCCAACCGCTATTGTACCGAACCCCATCTTCCAATATTCAAATTCCATCTCATTAAACATGCATCTATGGAAGCCGCTTACTCTGCGCTACACTGCCGCTCATGACAACTTATGCAATCGGCGACCTGCAAGGCTGCTGCGACCAGCTGGAAGCACTGCTGGACAAGATCCATGCAAGCTGCGCCCATCCTCAATTCGTCTTTGTTGGCGACCTGGTCAATCGCGGCCCGAAATCACTGGCCACCTTGTACCTGATCCGCGCCCTGGGTGATTCTGCCCGTACAGTGCTGGGCAATCATGATCTGCATTTGCTTGCCGCCGCGCACGACATACGCAAACCAAGTCGTTCCGACACCATCCATGACATTCTCGAGGCGCCGGATCGCGATGCATTGCTGGACTGGTTGAGAAATCAACCTCTCGCCCTCGCAGTGGAAAATCATCTTATTGTTCATGCGGGCGTGCTACCGCAGTGGACAGTACAACAGACGCTGTCACTCTCAGCAGAAGTGGAACAGGTATTACGCGGACCGCACTGGGTGACTTTTCTGCGTGAGATGTACGGCAATGCACCTGCTCGCTGGAGCGACAACTTGAAAGGTGCAGACCGGCTACGCTGCATCGTCAATGCGCTGACACGTATCCGTTTTTGTACGGCAGAAGGCGAAATGGATTTCTCCAAGGCGGATGGCCCTGACAATGCACCGCCGGGTTACCTGCCCTGGTTTGATGTGCCAGACCGCAAGACGGAGGATGCCTCAATTGTCTGTGGCCACTGGTCCTCGCTGGGATTAATGCTGAGAAAGAATGTGATGGCCATCGACACAGGATGCGTCTGGGGAGGCAAGCTGACCGCGCTGAAACTGGATGACGGTAGCATCATCCAGGTGGATTGTCCGCAACATCAAGTGCCTGGACCACGTTCGTAATTAACACAATCCCTTAGAACATTGCACATCAAGGAAAGGATGGAAGTTGATAGGCCATCGCTGCCACCTCTGCGACATCGATTGTTCCCCAGGAAAAAGAGGAGCCCGAAGGCCCCTCTCCCTTTATCGATTCCGATTCTGTGCCGAATAGAGCAGAAATCTTGTCCGGCACCGGTACAGCGATAAATCATTCCGGCATGATCACCGCGTCGATCACATGAATCACGCCGTTGTCCGCAGCCACGTCGGTCTTGATGACATTAGCTTTGTCCACTTTTACCTTATCGCCCGCCACACTCACATTCAGGCTGGAACCTTGCACGGTTTTCACCGCCCCCGGCTTCACATCAGCCGCCATGACCTTGGCAGGGACGACGTGGTAAGTCAGCACCTTGGTCAGGGCTGCCTTGTCCTTGAGCAAGGCATCGAGTTGGGCCTGGGGAATCTTGGCGAATGCTTCGTCGGTCGGAGCAAATACCGTGAAAGGACCTGGCCCTTTCAAGGTCTCCACCAGCCCTGCAGCCTGTACAGCGCTAACCAAAGTATTAAACGAGCCCGCGGACTTGGCGGTATCAACGATATCCGCAGCATGGCTCAGGTTAAAACTCAAAGCGGCCACAGCACCAATCAGAATCTTTCTCATTTTCTGCTCCATAAAAAGTGGATGGGATGTCACGAAATAAAGGAACACCGGCATTCCATTAAAACTACACGACCAGGAATTGACTCGGCATGCAGACAATTTATCTAACAGAGTTATTGTTGTCCATGCCTCGAACCGCTAAAATTAACAATAAATCGGTTCAATTTCGGTTCACGCCAAGGAAATACCCATGCCCTCACAAAGCGACAAACAAGAAAACTCTTCAGGCAAACCGGCTTACCGCAGCGGCGTCGCGGCCCGGCTGGCAGGCCTCTCGGTGGAAACCCTGCGGGTATGGGAAAGGCGGTATGGCGTCTCCAACACCGAGCGGTCTGCCCGGGGCCAGCGACTGTATTCGGCAGAGCAGATCCATCGCTTGCGCCTGCTAAAAGGACTGGTGGATCAGGGCCATCCAATAGGGCTGATCGCCGGCCTGTCACTGGAACAACTGAATGAATTGAACCAAGGGGAGAGCCGTGAACAGGACAGCACCGATAGTCCGATACGCGTGGCACTGATCGGCCCCACGCTGGCTGGCCGCATCGCGGCGAGTGGGCGCGACAGCCTGCTGGTGGATGTACGCTGCAGTGCCGCCAGTCTGGAACAAGCCTTACCGGATTTGCCTCAGGCGGATATCGAAGTACTGGTAACGGAAATTTCGGAATTGGATGAAGGCGCAATACCGTTGATTATGCAGGCAGGACAGGCGGCCAAGGCCCAAGCAGTCGTCGTGTTATATCGCTTCAGCCCCAGCGCCACCATCCGCCAATTGCGGCTGAAAAATTGTATTGTGGCACGCGTACCGACCGACCCACGCGAGCTCATCATGTTATGCAGAACCGCATTAAGCGGATCACGCACTCTGCCGCAAGGCGAGAACGGCAGCCCCCCCGCGGCGCCGCGTTTTGCCGAGGAAGATCTTGCCACACTGGCGACCTCCAGCAACAAGATTGGCTGCGAATGCCCACGCCATCTGGCTGAACTCCTGCTCATGGTCGGCAGCTTCGAGCGTTACAGCGCGCAATGCGCATCCCGCAATGAAGACGACGCGCTACTGCACCAGGAACTCGGGCGTGCCGCAGGGCAGGCGCGCGGCATACTGGAAAAGGCAATGGAAAGACTGGTGGTGGCGGAAGGCTTGAAGTACTAGGGTAGTGCGGCGCTCATTCGCAGATCGCTGCCACGCCCAACGGGCACCGTGCGGGTTCTAGCGAGCCTGGCACTGGATAGGAACCATACGCCCGATCTCGATAGTCAGATCATTCCCTTTGCCGCGCACCGTGTTGGGCCCATTGGTGTAGATAAATCCCGATGCGGCCGGTTGCTGCTGCAACTCCATGGGCTGGCCATGGCGCACAAGAACGCCCACGCCCTGCAAGGGAAAGAAGCGCATTTCAATGTTCTCGCCATTGGTGCAGGCATATTGCACGCGCCTCTCGTTCGTCGGCTCGCCCTGGTACGAAGACGCTGTACAGGCAGCAAGAAAAGCCACGGACAAGGCTGCTAAACAGACTGATTTCACACGAATATCCTTTTCAACCTTGCAGCTTGCCGGACACACAAACCGAACCAATTCGGCCATCCTCGTGCCAGGCTAAGCAGCTTCTTCTCACACCGGCCTATTCCAGGCCAGCTCCCGTGCAATATGATCGCGGGCCGCACAGGCCAGGTCGCGCCTGTGGGCACCTTCCCCATAGATGACAGGCAACTGGGTCAGTTCCGCATGAATGTCTCGCGAAGCCAGAATGGACATCACACTTTGCACGAGACTGATCGTACCCCCGAAATCCACCGCATGATTCAGCTTCCCTGAACTATCCAGATAACGCAGCGCATAAGGCTGCACCGGCACATTCGCAACAATAGCCGCTTCGAAT
>JAEZLB010000330.1 GCA_023435945.1 Pseudomonadota bacterium
ACATATCCGCCAATGATGCCTACTGCACTGAAAATCGCCGCCAGCAGGGGCATCGCAATCACCCCCGCCCAGAAACGCGGCGCGAGCACACGACCCATGGGATTTACCGCCATCATTTCCATCGCGGCCAGTTGCTCCCCTGCTTTCATCAGCCCGATTTCTGCCGTCAGCGAGGTGCCGGCACGCCCTGCGAACAGCAGCGCCGTAACCACCGGCCCCAGCTCACGCACCAGCGATAACGCCACCAGCACACCCAGCGCCTGTTCGGAACCGTACTTGGTCAGCGTGTAATAACCTTGCAAGCCCAGCACAAAACCAACGAATAAGCCGGACACCGCAATAATCACCAGCGAATAGTTGCCGATGAAATGAATCTGGTCGGTCACCAGCCGCGGGCGGCGTAATGCGCTGCCGGAAGCCAGTAATAATTGCAGGAAAAAGCGCGCGCCATACCCCAGCCCGGCGAGGAGTTCCCGCACACGATGTCCTATGCCGGCCAGAAAATTCACGATCATGTGCTGCGCTCCAATCCCAAATCCTGCGCCAGCGTCCGCCCCGGATAATGAAAAGGAACCGGCCCTTCGCTTTGCGCATGCACAAATTGCTTCACGAAGGGGTCTTCAGAAGCCAGCATCTCGGCAGGCGTACCCTGCGCGCCTATTCTGCCGTTGGACAGCAAGTAAACGTAGTCGGCAATTGCAAAGGATTCATGCACATCGTGCGACACCAGCACAGACGTCGAGCCGAGTGCATCATTCAAGCGCCGAATCAGGGTCGCTGTCATGCCCATGGAAATCGGGTCCAGGCCGGCGAAAGGCTCGTCATACATGATGAGTTGCGGATCGAGCGCAATCGCACGCGCCAACGCGACCCGTCGCACCATGCCGCCCGACATTTCAGCAGGCTTTAAGCGTGCTGCATTGCGCAGCCCGACCGCATGCAATTTCATCAGGACCAGATCCCGGATCATGCTTTCCGGCAGGCGCGTATGCTCGCGCAAGGGGAACGCCACGTTATCAAACGCACTCAGATCGGTGAACAGCGCGCCATGCTGGAAAAGCATGCCCATCTTGCGGCGCATCGCATAAATCAACGCAGTGTCCGAGGCATTGACTGCCTGGCCATCGACAGTAATGCTGCCGGATCGCGCCTCCAGTTGCCCGCCTATCAAGCGCAGTATGGTCGTTTTACCAGAACCGGAACCGCCCATCACCGCAATGACCTTCCCGCGCGGCAGATCCATATGAATGCCGGACAGGATCTGGCGATCACCATACCCAAAGCTTAATTCGCGGATTTCGACGAGGTTAGACACTAGAGGATGCGTTTTGAACAATGGCGTGATTGTAAAGGAGAATGGCTACCGGCATGCGGAACGCTCGTCACTATACCGTATTGCTCAAATTTCTTGTTTTTGTAACTCGCTCTAATTGTAAAAAAGCCTGCACGAAGCAGGCTTTTTTACTAACGGCGATCCACTAACAACGCTGATCAGCGCGGCAATACCGTCGATCCCATCAGGAATTCGTCGACAGCGCGCGCACACTGGCGGCCTTCGCGAATTGCCCAGACGATGAGGGACTGACCACGGCGAATATCGCCGGCCGCGAAGATCTTGGGATTGGAAGTGGCATAGCAGCCAGTACCGTCTGTGGTCGCTTTCGCATTGCCACGCGCATCTTTTTCCACGCCGAAGGCATCGAGCACATTGGCGACCGGAGACACAAAGCCCATTGCCAGCAACACCAGGTCCGCTTTCATCTCGAACTCGGAGCCGGGAATTTCCTGCATCTTGCCGTCTTTCCATTCCAGGCGGGCCGCGAACAGTTTTTCAACCTTGCCATTTTTGCCTTCGAAACGCTTGGTTGCCACCGACCAGTCGCGCTCGCAACCTTCTTCATGCGACGAGGAAGTACGCAGCTTGGTCGGCCAGTAGGGCCAGACCAGCGGCTTGTTTTCCTTGTCCGGCGGCTGGGGCAGCAGCTCGAACTGAGTCACGGAGGCCGCGCCATGACGGTTGGAAGTACCGACGCAGTCGGAACCGGTATCGCCACCGCCAATCACGATCACATGCTTGCCGGTTGCCATGATCTGGTCTTTCAGCTTGTCGCCGGCCACCACGCGATTTTGCTGCGGCAGGAATTCCATCGCGAAGTGAACGCCGTCCAGCTCACGGCCGGGAACCGGCAGATCGCGCGGCTGTTCGGCGCCACCAGCGAGAATCACGGCATCGAATTCCTTGTCCAGTTGTTCGGGGCTGACCACTTCCTTGGCCAGGTTCATGATCTTGGCGGGGAAATCCTTGCCGACCAAAACACCGGTACGGAAAGTCACGCCTTCTGCCTTCATCTGGTCGACACGACGGTCGATCAGCCATTTTTCCATCTTGAAGTCGGGGATACCGTAACGCAGCAGGCCACCGGCGCGGTCATTCTTCTCGAATACCGTCACATCATGACCGGCACGCGCCAATTGCTGGGCTGCGGCCAGGCCGGCCGGGCCGGAACCGACCACCGCCACTTTCTTGCCGGTCCTGGCTGTCGGCGGCTGCGGAATCACCCAGTTGTTCTCCCAGCCCTTGTCGATGATGAAGTGCTCGATCGACTTGATACCCACCGGATCATTATTGATGTTCAGCGTGCAGGCAGCCTCGCAGGGCGCCGGGCAAACACGGCCGGTAAATTCCGGAAAGTTATTGGTGGATTGCAGGTTATCCAGCGCTTCCTTGTAATTACCGTGATAAACCAGGTCATTCCAGTCCGGGATGATGTTATTGACCGGACAGCCGTTATTACAGAAGGGAATGCCGCAATCCATGCAGCGCGCCCCCTGAATCTTGGCCTCTTCATCGCTCAGATGCAGCGTAAATTCCTTGTAGTGCTTGAGACGCGCCTCTGGCGCTTCGCTTGCTTCCTGCAAGCGCTGGTATTCCATGAAACCCGTTACTTTTCCCATTTTCGATTCACCTTCTGGGCACAGAATTGTGCTGGCGCGCAAAGCGAGGCGCCAGCCCTGTGCGGTTGTGAAAATTTATGCTGCGATCTTGTCTGCGATTTTTTTCTTCGCATTGAGCTCACCCAGCGCGCGCTTGTATTCGGTCGGGAAGACCTTCACAAACTTGCTACGGGCATTTTTCCAGTCATCCAGCAACTGGCGAGCGCGAGCACTGCCGGTATGCTTGAAGTGACGTTCGATCAGCCCTTTCAGGATGGCCTCATCGGTCTGCGCCTCACTGCCACGCTTGGCGGCATGCCAGATTCCGCGATCGACGCTGGCTTCCTGCTCTTCGCTGCTCATCACACTTTCCAGTATCACCATCGCAGTGTTGCACTTGTCGGCAAATTCACCGTTCGGATCGTAGATGAAAGCCAGGCCGCCGGACATGCCTGCCGCGAAGTTACGACCGGTTTCACCCAGCACCACGACCGTACCGCCGGTCATGTATTCGCAGCCGTGATCGCCGGTGCCCTCGACAACCGCTGCCGCGCCGGAGTTACGCACGGCGAAACGCTCGCCTGCCACGCCACTGAAGAAAGCTTCGCCGCCGACTGCACCGTACAACACGGTATTGCCGACGATCATGTTTTCATGCGCGCGGCCGCGGAACTCGGTGTTGGGACGCACGATGATGCGACCGCCTGCCAGGCCCTTGCCGACGTAGTCATTTCCTTCGCCCACCAGGTCAAACGTGACGCCATGAGCCAGGAAAGCTGCGAAGGATTGACCAGCCGTACCCTGCAACTGGATATGAATAGTGTCGTCAGGCAGACCTTCGTGGCCGTATTTCTTCGCCACTTCGCCCGACAGCATCGCGCCCACGGTGCGGTTCACGTTCTTCACCGGCGAGATGAAGGACACCTTCTCGCCTTTATCGATAGCAGGGCGCGCCTGCGCGATCAGCTTGTGATCCAGCGCCTTATCCAGTCCGTGATCCTGCTCTTCCACCTGGAAGCGCGGCTCGGAAGCCGGCACATCGGGTTG
>JAEZLB010000028.1 GCA_023435945.1 Pseudomonadota bacterium
CCTGTATTGGTGCCATCGTTGTTGACGACCTGATGCGGCACCAGGTGCTGCTCAAAGAATTGCCGCACTGCTGCATTATCGGCAGCGTCCACCTCGCGCGAAGCAACGCAGACCTTATGCCAATTGACACGACGAATCAGAACCTTGCAAGACTCCTGGAAAGCGGGCCAAGCTTCCCTGACATCGTCTTTGCCCCAACCGGGCAAGGCCGCAAAACTGGATGCTTTCAGATTAGCCGTTGCAACCGGCAACGGAGGCAAGGTGGGTGCCGTTAGGGGCGGCGAAGCAGTTACAGGTGCCTCAGGCTGGCCGGAGGGTGAGGCAGGCGAAGTCGGCGAGGATTCAGGCAAGGAAGGCGCAGGTGCGGGACGATGAGAAACGGAAGAACAACCCGCGAGCCCCAGCACAACGAAAAAAGCAAATACAGGTAAACTGTGACGCATAACTAGCTGATGGTGAAATCTATGTGGTTGTTGATTCTGGAAGCAGGGATTGCTTTATTCCTGCTGATATTTATCGTATGGTGGACAATGTTCTCGGGGCGTAAGCCGGAAAGACCGGCTGAAAAGAAAGAAGCGCCGCCCACCAACGACCCGAACGCCTGATCTTTATTTAATGAAGGGTGCGAGGCTGCGATAACACACACGGCGCAATCTTGGCCTCGAACTGAGCGCCATCCTCAGCGACGCAGAAATATTCCCCCTGCATGGTGCCATGGGGCGTAGCCAGCGACGTGCCGCTCGTATATTCGAACTGCTCACCGGGGCGCAGCAATGGCTGATGGCCGACGACCCCCAAACCACGCACTTCTTCCACGTGATTATTCGCATCCGTCACAACCCAATGACGCGAAATCAATTGTGCAGGCACCGTTCCCGTGTTCTTGATCGTGACAGCGTAAGCAAATACATAACGGGACTTCTCCGGCTCGGATTGATGCTCCAGATATTCGGTTTTCACCGTTATCGTAAATTCGTACGCTGCCATTGCATCCCTTCCTGTTCTGATTCACCCCCGATCTGCCACACGCAGACGAGAATCTTATTAGTGATTTACAGCCTTCGATTGCACACGATTTCCCCGTGCTATGCAAGACCTGATGCGCCGAACGGCGTAAAATAGGCGCTCTTCCTTATATTCTGCTGCCATGCCTAACTTTCGTATCGCTCCCAGCATTCTTTCCGCCGACTTTGCCCGCCTGGGTGAAGAAGTCCGCAATGTCGTAGCCGCCGGTGCCGACATCATCCATTTTGACGTGATGGACAACCATTACGTCCCCAATCTGACCATTGGGCCCCTGGTATGCTCGGCAATCCGTCCCCATGTAGATGTGCCAATTGATGTGCACCTGATGGTCAAACCGGTGGACCGTATCATCCCTGACTTTGCCAAGGCCGGTGCCAACATCATCACCTTCCACCCGGAAGCTTCCGAACATATCGACCGCACGCTGCAACTGATCAAGGATAACGGTTGCAAGGCAGGCCTGGTATTTAATCCGGCCACCCCGCTGCACTACCTGGAGCACGTGATGGACAAGCTCGACATCATCCTGCTGATGTCCGTGAACCCCGGATTCGGCGGCCAGTCCTTCATTCCCGGTACGCTCAAGAAAATTGCCCAGGTCCGCAAACTGATCAACGAATCCGGTCGCGACATCATGCTGGAAGTCGATGGCGGCATCAAGATCGACAATATCGGCGAAGTCGCTCGCGCCGGCGCCGACACCTTTGTCGCCGGATCGGCGATCTTCGGCAAACCCGATTACAAGCAAATCATCGATGCCATGCGGGCAGAACTCGCCAAGGCATGAGCAGCAAGCTGAGTGGAATTCGTGCCGTCATCATTGATCTGGACGGCACGATGGTCGATACCGCCGGCGACTTCCATGTCGCCATCAACCGCATGCGCGCGGAATTCGATCTGGCGCCGCTGCCGGTCAAAACCATCATCGATTTTGTCGGCAAAGGTTCCGAACACCTGATCCGCGGCGTACTGTCACTGGACTGGCCGGCACCACAAGTTGATGAGCATTTTGATGCCGCGATGGCCGCCTATCAACGCCATTACCTGGCGATCAACGGCGACTACAGTGCACTTTACCCCGATGTCATGGCGGGCCTGCAGGCCTTGAAGTCCAAAGGATTGACACTTACCTGTGTCACCAACAAACCGGTCGCCTTTGCCGAGCCACTGCTGGAAAAGAAAGGCCTGCGTAGCTTTTTTGACATCCTTTACGGCGGCGATTCCCTGCCCCGCAAAAAACCCGATCCCATGCCCATGCTGCAGGTTTGCACTGACCTGCAACTACAACCCAGTCAGGTGGTGGCAATCGGCGATTCAGTCAATGATGCGATGGCAGCACGCGCCGCCGGCTGTTATGTGCTGCACGTACCCTACGGCTACAACCATGGCCATGCTATACAAGACGTTGATTCCGATGGTATAGTCGAAACGCTGCTGCACGCAGCCCATCTCATTTCTCAATAATAAAAAGCATGTTTCTAGGAAGAAAACGTCTTGCTGCACTACCAGGCATCTTTGAGGCCTGGTACTGGCGTCGCTGGCAATCCTGACTGTTGTTCCGATTCCAGTTGCGTGCCTATATCCGGCTTTTAGCAACGTTTTTCATTCCCACCCCGCGCAGGGTCCCTATCAGCCGCTTGCTCCCTTACAATAGCGGTCGGAGAGAAACATGACTGAACTCGAATTCAAATCGCTGGCCGCAGAAGGCTATAACCGTATTCCGCTGATCGCAGAAGCCTTTGCCGACCTCGAAACCCCGCTGACGCTGTACCTGAAACTGGCCCAGACGCAAAATGCCGGTCGCAACACCTTCCTGCTGGAGTCAGTGGTCGGCGGTGAGCGTTTCGGTCGCTATTCCTTCATTGGGCTACCAGCCCATACACAGATCCGCTGCACCGGCAAACGCACCGATGTGATTACCGATGGCACGGTCACCGAAACCTTTGAGGGCAATCCACTGGATTTCATCGCAGAATTCCAGTCACGCTACAAGGTCGCCGTCACGCCGGGCATGCCGCGCTTCTGCGGCGGGCTGGCTGGCTACTTCGGCTACGACGCCGTGCGCCATATCGAAAAGCGCCTGGCCAATACCGCGCCCAAAGATGACCTGAACCTGCCAGAAATCCAGCTGCTGCTGACAGAAGAATTGGCGGTCATCGACAACCTGTCCGGCAAGCTCTATCTGATTGTTTATGCCGATCCGGGTAAGCCGGAAGCCTATGCCAAAGCCCGGCAGCGTCTGCAAGACCTGCGCGCCATGCTGCGCCGCGCGGTCGAAGCACCTGTGATTTCCGGATCGGTACGCACCGACAGCATCCGCGATTTCGACAAGGCGGATTACCTGAAGGCCGTCGAAAAAGCCAAGGAATACATCATGGCCGGCGACCTGATGCAGGTGCAGGTCGGCCAGCGCATCCGCAAGCCCTATGTCGATTCACCGCTGTCTCTCTATCGCGCGCTGCGCTCGCTGAATCCGTCGCCGTACATGTACTTCTACAATTTCGGCGATATGCAGATCGTGGGCTCGTCGCCGGAAATCCTGGTACGCAACGAAGCCACGCCGGATGGCGATCGCAAAGTGACGATACGCCCGCTGGCCGGTACTCGCCCTCGTGGCACCAATGCCGAACATGACCAGCAGCTGGCCAAGGAATTGCTGGCCGATCCGAAGGAAATCGCTGAACACGTGATGCTGATCGACCTTGCGCGCAACGACATCGGCCGCATTGCCGAAATTGGCAGCGTGAAAGTCACAGACAAGTTCGTGATCGAAAAGTATTCGCACGTACAGCACATCGTTTCCAACGTCGAAGGCACGCTCAAGTCCGGCATGACCAATCTGGACGTGCTGAAAGCCACCTTCCCGGCCGGCACCTTGTCTGGTGCCCCCAAGGTTCGGGCCATGGAACTGATCGATGAGTTGGAGCCGGTCAAGCGCGGCATCTATGGCGGTGCCTGCGGTTACCTGTCGTTCGGCGGTGAAATGGACCTGGCGATTGCGATTCGCACCGGCGTCATCAAGGATGGCATGCTGTATGCGCAAGCGGCGGCTGGCATCGTGGCCGACTCCGTTCCCGAAATGGAGTGGCTGGAAACCGAAAACAAAGCTCGCGCCGTGCTCAGAGCTGCAGAGCAAGTCCAGGACGGACTGGACGGGGAGATCTAAATGCTACTGATGATCGACAACTACGATTCCTTCACCTA
>JAEZLB010000053.1 GCA_023435945.1 Pseudomonadota bacterium
ACAACGGGCCAAAACAGGCCTGTTTCGCTTCTCTGACATGCAGAAAAAACACGGTCATTGAACGATTCTGCGACTTTCTCACTAAAAATATTTTTTCCTTGGGAAAACTTTTTGTAAGGCAAGATGTCTGTGCTGAGGTCCCGTTCTTAGCTTTACCAAGAATAACCTCATGTCCTTACTGCAAATTTCGCCCCCCTTACGCCCCTTGCGTGTTGCTGTTTGCGCGCTTCAGCTTGCCAGCCTAGTGGCTTGCGGGGGCGGGGGCGGGGGCGGAGGTACGGCAGCGTCTTTTCAAGAACCGCTTTCCTCATCTGACGATCCCGTATGGTCGGATACGGCACCTGATATAGAGCGGCCTTTGATGATTTCAGAAGTCGCAACTAACTATTACAGCAATGACGTGGCCTGGCTGGAGGTTTACAACCCCAATGCTACGCCTGCCCTGTTGTCCGATTTCACACTGCGCAGCAGTTATATCAATCCGCAATCGGGTGCGGTTTCCTACACCCCCATGACTTTCGTCCTGCCGGCGAAAACCATACCGGCGCGTGGCTATTTCGTCATTGCCGCCAAGGTGCATGACAACCTGTTCAATAATGAACAGATTGCCTACATCAGCAACGCCGCCAGTTCTCCCTTCTGGGATGCCAGCGGTTCGGTTGAACTGGTCCGCGACGACATCACCGTGGATTTCGTGCGCTTTGGCAGTTCGAAAGCATCGCCCTTATCGGCCCGTGCATGGAACAGCGGTAATGTTGGCGCCCTGCCCTCAGGCCCTGAAGAACATGGCAAATCCATAGTCCGCCTGCTTCAGCAGGGCATGTCCGACACCAACACCGCGGAGGACTGGACATTGGTGAATTTCGCCACGCCTGCCGGACAAAACGATGTGCCGCCAGGTGTGATGGATTCCGACCGCGATGGCATACCGGATAGCGCCAAGATAGCTGGCAACACCTATGGCGGCCTGGATTTATATGCAATGGGTGCGCGCCCCGGACGACGCGACATTTTTGTCGAAATCGATTACATGAAGGGCAACGATGTTGCCATGACCCCGCTGCGCGAAGCCTTGCAGAAAATGGTGGATGCGTTCGCCCTCAAGGGCATCGCCGTTCATCTCGATACTGGCAATCTCTACAGCGAAGGTTTCGACCCAGCCCAGTTCAACCTGGGGGGCGGCAATCCACTTACTTATGCGCGCTGTGTCGAGCTTGCGCCTGCCAGCAGCCAGTCACACGCCGGATGCGCTTCGCTATACCAGTACAAGAGCGCAAATTTCGATGTGCGGCGCAAGCAGTTCTTTCACTATGCGGTTTTCGGCCAGTCGCAAAACCTGGATGGCAGCGGAGGCGCCTCGGGCGTGGCCGAAGTGTATGGCAACGACCTGATCGTGACCGTCGGCGGGAATGGCCTAAATACGCGCAACATCACCAACCGCAACTTGCTGATCAATATCCAGGCCAGTACGCTGATGCATGAACTCGGCCATAACCTGGGCTTGCTTCATGGCGGGCATGAAAACGTCAATTACAAGCCCAACCACTACAGCATCATGAATTACATGTACCAGTTCGGCGGCCTCAGCACCACGCCGGACAGCCTGCATGCGGCCGAACGTTATTACCTTGCCAACGACATGAAAGGCAAGACCTATTGCAATCTGATTGAAAACTCCCCTTGTTCCGGCACTTTCATACTGAGTTACTCGGACGGAAAATCGGCCGACCTGGACGAGCGCACGCTAACCGAAGCTGCCAATATCGGACGGGGCTCCTACCAGGACGCCTATGCCGACTGGAATAATGATGGCGTGCTGAACGACGGCTCCTATGCGCGCAATCTGAATCCTCAGTACGACTCGACCCTGAGTGTTCTGAAGGACTTCAACGAATGGTCTGGACTACGCGTGTCTTTTGCACGCGGCTACTCCGGCAACAACAACGGCGATTCCCTTAACTCGCCCATCCGCCTGCCACGGCCCAATCCGATGAATAACGATCCGCATATTGTGCAGGACGAACATCCCCTCCCGCCTCATATGAAATGGCTGATCGAGGAACTCAACTACGATGAGATACAGCAGAAAGAACATAACAAGTGGAAAAAATACAAATCCCAGGACACCCACCAGTAAAGGCACACATGAAAACCGTATCTGAAAAAGTATGGCTGGCAGCCGTCGGCTTGATTGTTTTGTACAGTGTCTATCCGACCGGCGTCGAAATTTCCGAGAAAGTCACGGTCGATGGACTGGACCCGCTGTCTCCTGCTTCCGGCAATGGCATCATCCCCACCGTCAGCGGCAAGCGGATGGAAATCCTACTGCCCGGCCAGGCGGAGTTGCACATAGATGGCTGGCCGGCATTTCTTCCACAAGAATTCGCGCCTCAAAAACTAGAAGCCGTCCGCCTGCTTCGCCCCTCGGGACCTGCGGACCGCCTGGCATTTACCCGGATGGCGGAACAGCGTCCCTGGCTGCTGGTAGGTACCGGCGCGCTGCCTGCCAGCGAATTATTCGATGGCTGGCACTTGCAATTCAACGGCAAGGATTGGTCGCTCTCCAACGGCCAGGACGAAAAGCATCTGCGCACCACGAACAAACCAGCGCGCCCCACCCTTGTCGCCCATGGCAAGGAGCGCTGGTGTGTCTACCTGCTCTCCGCCGAATTGCCGGCGCCGCAAGCAGGTATCTCCCCTGAAGGCGAGGTGCATGCTGCCTGGGCAGCCGTCCGCCTGAGCTCCGGCCAGCGTCAACACGCCGAATAAGGGGCTGTGGCCGTGCAGGCTCTCCAGCTGCCCGCGGCCGTTTCTGTCCTGCCTCCTCACTGGCGCGAATGATGCTTACTGCATGAGAACCGATACGAACCGATTGATACGTTGTCTTAACGGAAAATCTCATGCGTTATCCTTTCCTGCATACCGATCCGGGTCACAAGCCTCCCGAGATTCCAAACACGCCACCGGACCGTCCCGAGATCGAGCCTAACGAACAGCCACAACCGGAAATACCGGAGCCGCCTCCGGACCCTGTCGTTCCCGAGCCGGGACATGCGCCCGAGATCGAGCCCAGCCAGACGCCGACGGAAATTCCGGCACCCGGCCCGCAACTGGGCCGCATCAAACGCTGACAAGTCGCAAGAAGAACCAGCTGCGCAGATCCTTACCCGTGGGCAAGGGTGCAGGGGGATTGCTACAATAGGCCTTCTCCTCACATTCTCCCAGCCTTATGGACCGCGTATTCTTTCTTTCTGGAATCTTGTTTGCCTTTATTTCCGTCGCTGCCGGCGCTTTTGGGGCCCATGGCCTGAAAGGTCGGCTCACGCCTGACATGCTGGCGGTCTTCGAAGTCGCCGTGCGTTACCAGATGTCGCATGCCCTAGCGCTACTGGCCGTTGCTTGGGCAGTTACCCGCTGGCCGGGAGCGCTGACGAATGCAAGCGGCATGCTCTTTATCGCTGGCATCCTGATTTTTTCCGGCAGCCTCTATGTACTGTCCATGACTGGTGTGAAATGGCTGGGAGCGATTACCCCTATCGGTGGCGCGGCTTTTCTGGCGGGCTGGATTTGCCTGGCATGGGGTGTTTTGAAGGGCTGAAACGAAGCTGTTTTATTCTCACGGTGCAGGCTCCTCCTGCATTACCCCTTACCGCTTGCCGCTTCATTTTCCAGAATTGAATTTAAAATAGCACGCCAATTAATTGATTTATATAAATAAATTAAGCGTATAAAGAGTTAATGCACTTTATCTAAAGCAATTTCTAAGAGTTAACACGTAAGGCATTGAAAATAAAATAAATAGAGTTGTTTCTTTGCCTTTCCGTTCTTCAAATAAACCTTTTACCTTGTCGCGTTTTTTAACGCTGATCCGCACTGCAT
>JAEZLB010000093.1 GCA_023435945.1 Pseudomonadota bacterium
TAACCAGTACTTCACTTCCGGCCTGATTGCCGATGCGTTAGCCACTCGCCTGCAGGAAGAGGAGGGGCCCGAGGTTGTCATCATTACGCCGGAGAATCAAAGCGGATGGCTGGAAGAAGCAACCATGGGGCTGTTACGGGCACGCTTGCACCGACGCCTGAAAGCAGCCGATAAACATGACCGTTACCGGCTTTATTGTCCGTGCATTGCTTCACTCGGAACAGGCTGCCTGAATGTGCATAGCAAAGTCTTTGTCATCGATAACCGCTTGCTGACCATAGGGTCTGCCAATCTGAGCAGCCGTTCCATGGCAACCGATACCGAATGCAATCTCGTGATCGAAGCAACAGGCAGTGAAAAAGAAGCATCGAGAGTCAGAGCGGCGATTGCCGACATGCGTAACCGCCTGCTTGCCGAACATCTGGCAAGCGATACCCAGGCAGTGGATACGGCGATTGCGCTGCATGGTCTGCATGGCGCAGTGCGTGCATTACATCATCCAGAGCGCACTATGCGGGAGTTGGACCCGATTGTAGCGCCGGATATCGATGGCCTCATTCCTGAGCGTGCTCCTTTCGATCCGGAAAAGCCCATAGCACCGGATGAGATGGTGGCCCAGCTGGTTCCCAGGGAAGCTCACAAACCATTGCCACGCCGTCTGATTGGCTTGGGTACGTTTGCCATTGTGCTTGCGGCCCTGGCCATTGCCTGGCGCTGGACACCTTTGCGTGAATGGATAAACCTTGATTCGATGGTGGAACTGGCACGCCAACTGAAAGCCTTGCCTTTCACCTCGATTGCTGTCATAGGCAGTTACGTGATTGCAGGGCTGTTAATGATTCCTGTGATGCTGCTGATTGCGGTGACCGGAATCGTATTCGGGCCGGTTGAAGGATTCTTCTATGCCATGGCTGGTACCTTGCTGAGTGGCGCCACGACCTATGGTGTTGGCTGGTGGCTGGGAAGGGATACGGTCCGGCGCATGGTGGGGACACGTATTAATCGACTGAGCAAGCATATTGCGAAGCAGGGCATACTCGCGATGGTCATCATACGGATGCTGCCGGTGGCTCCCTATACAGTCGTCAACATGATAGCCGGCGCTTCGCATATACGTTTTCGGGATTACATGATAGGTACAGCGATCGGTATGTTGCCTGGCATCGCCCTAACGGTGACTTTTGTACATAACCTTGCTCAGGCAATCCGTAATCCCAGTCCAGGTACCATTGCGATACTGGCGATGGTCGCCGTACTGCTGGTAGGAGTGGCCATGGGGCTGCAGCGCGTACTCGGTAATAAAACCAAACTCGGAGCGTGATGACGGTCCGCGCGTTGCTAGAACCGGAGGCTGATGTTGCGCTACCCGACCTTAATCCCTGGCCGCTGAGCATAGCCACCTATAACATTCATGGCGCAGTAGGGACGGACAGTTTTTTCGCACCGATGCGCATTGCCGAAGTATTGCAGGAAATGAACTGCGATATCGTGGCTTTGCAGGAGGTGCCGCTGGGTGGAGGCGGCATCCCGAATGTACTTGAATGCTTGCAGGAGGCGACCGGTTTTAACTCGGTGCAAGCTTATACCTATAGCGTATCCGGCCGGCATTACGGCAACGGCATCCTGAGTCGCTATCCTATACTTGCCAGTCGCGCCATAGATCTGTCGGTCGGCAATTACGAACCACGTTGCGCGCTGGATGCCGACGTCAATTGCCACGGCCATCCTTTGCGTGTGATAGCGACGCACCTGGGGCTGAGCTTTGCCGAGCGGCGCAATCAAATAGAACGCCTCTTACAAGTCTTTGATACCGACCAGATGGCAATGATACTGCTAGGTGACATCAACGAATGGTTTGTATGGGGGCGCTCCCTGCGGCGGCTGGTCAAACATTTCGAGTCGGTTCCTTCTTTCGCTACCTTTCCGTCTCGCTGGCCGATTTTTGCACTGGATCGTATCTGGATCAAGCCGCGCCATAGATTGATGCATGTACAGGTCCACGCGACACCCACCGCACGCATCGCCTCCGATCATCTGCCGCTGGTGGCCCGTATTGATGGATAAACCAGGATGAGAAAACCTCGGCACCGGGCGAGCGGGATGATGCCGACGTTCAGGCCTGGGTAGGCGCATGGGTTGTCAATGGCGGCAGCTCCCGGCTTATGGGTATAGCGACGATGAGGGTAGTGCCGTTACGGGGCATGCTGGAGATGGAGAAGCGGCCATTGAGGGCGAGCACGCGTTCTTCTATGCCCACCAGTCCGAACGAGTCGGGTTTTTTCTGTGCATCGGGATGCATGCCTATGCCATTGTCCATGTTCTTCATGGTCAGCCAGCCATCCTGGCTATACAGGCTCACGGCAATGCGGCTGGCCTGAGCGTGGCGGATGATGTTGGTCAGCGATTCCTGCAGGATGCGAAACAGGGTAGTGGCACTGTCATTGTCCACGCTGACCTCGGGATCATCGATGAACAATTCGCATTCGATATCGCTTCTCCGGCGGAATTCCGCCACCTGCCATTCGATGGCGGCTACCAGCCCCAGATCCAGCACGGAAGGACGCAGGTCGTTGATGATGCCGCGCACTGCACGTACCGTGGCATCGAGTTGCTGCAGGGCTGATCGGACACGGGCATTGAGGCGCGGATGGCGCTGACTGGTACGGGATTCGAGCATGGAAATTTCTATGCGCAGTGCCAGCAGTGTCTGTCCCAGTTCATCATGGATTTCGCGCGCGATGCGATGGCGTTCCTCTTCCTTGATGCGGTCCTGGTGGGCGGTGAGTTCGCGCAGCAATTCCTGCGAGCGTTGCAGGGCCTGCATGGTGAGCTTGCGTTCGGTGATATCCATGATGGTGCCGCGCACATTCTTCCTGCGGTCATTTCTGACGGGCCGGCACAGGGTATGGACCCAGCGCACGCTGCCATCCTGGCGGACGATACGGTGTTCGTAGTTGAATTCGGCGCTGGTGAGGAAGGATTGTTCCAGTCCATCCTTGACGGTTTGCCGGTCATCTTCATGCACGTGCTTGAGGAAGTCGTCGAAGGTGAGGGCAGCCGCAGGCGGGTAGCCGAAGATGCGGAAAGTTTCGAGGGACCATTGCATGGACTGGGAGCCGGGATCGAGCTGCCAGCTGCCGAGGTTGGCCATGTGCTGGGCTTCGGCCAGGTGCGCTTCGCTGCGCCGCAAATCCTTCGTCATCTCGTTGGCAAGCTGAAGCGCCTGGCGTCGCGCCGAATGTGGTAAGTGAAATAGCTGGCATAACAGAAAGCTGGCTGCCAGGCCCAGTACCAATACGAAAATGCCTAAATAGTGGTCAAAGGGATGCAACAGTTGCGCACGGTCTGAACTGAAATTTATTTCCCATTGGCGACCTGCTACTGTCAACGGTGTGGCATGGATGAAGTCGTTGCTGAAAAACAGAGGCCATGAAATAGCACGCTTAGACCATCCTTGCGGATGACTGTCGTAGATGATGTGCTCGTTGCCTTGAATGTCGCTGTGGAACGGATTTTGTTCGTAACCCTGGTCTTTGATGTAAATGCGTATGTTGCCAGGCTGACTGAGCTTGTGGGTCACGATTCCCATCAGAGCCTGGATATCAATGGCGATCCCTACCGAGCCTACTAATGCTACTTTCCGTTGTTCCAGTGTCGCTGTCGGCATGCCTTTCCGGTAGACCGGCATTCGTATAGCAATAGCGGCGTAGGGAGGATTACTATTGATGGTGAGGACTCTTCCGCTTGAGACCATACTGCCGGTATCGCGCATGCGCACCATGGCGGCTGTGGCTGCCTCTACGCTTAATATATCCAATCCCAATGCTTCCCCTGTTTCGTCTCGGGGTTCAAAGTAGGTGAGAACGTGATAGTGCTCTCTCTCACCTCCAGGCTTAATAGAGAATGTCGGATAACCTATCTGACCCAGACTTTTGTCTTTGCGAATTTCCTCTTCAAAGGCTACTTTATCCTCATGAAGGACATAAAATGCGTAGTTCAGATTGCGCAGGGCAGGATAGTTATGTACAAAGTCCAGGTATTTTGCAAAATGATGAAAGTCTTCCCGTGTGATGCTTTGCTGGGAGTGAAGCAAGGCCTGAGCAGTTCTTAGAATCTGGGTATAGGACACGATCTGTTCGACCATTGCTGAATAAGCGATCTTGGTGGCATGTGTAAACTGCACCTTCGCTTCCCGCTCCATTGTGGCATCGATCAGGAAATAAGCCAGAAAAGATAATGCAACCCCACTCCACCATATGATTGAGTTCCACAGTTTCCGAAATGGAGTGGTGAAGAGTTTCATGGCCGACTATGTCCACTCAGTCGGGCAGGCAAGTGAAACACGCAGCGCATGAAGATTAAGTAATGTGTGATTCATTTTCCTTGCGTTTGACTGGTTCAGAAATTTCGCCGCTTGCTTCACTCTATCAAGCGGAAAATTTTCATTCAGAGTTCATGCTGAAAGCCGAGGTCTTCTTCTCAGTTCCCTCATAAGGTATAGCGACGATGAGGGTAGTGCCGTTACGGGGCATGCTGGAGATGGAGAAGCGGCCATTGAGGGCGAGCACGCGTTCTTCTATGC
>JAEZLB010000211.1 GCA_023435945.1 Pseudomonadota bacterium
CCACTTGTACCAACTGCACCAAACGCGGTTATGGAAACGCCTCAAACTGGGTCCGTTCCCATTCACGCCAAAGTAGTTGAAGTGACCCTGTACACGTCTCACAAGCGATGCGTGCTGCTCTGATACGGGCAGGTGCCGATGATCTCGGCACCATTCGTACACGGCTCGTATGGCCCGCATCAGACGCGCACGTCGGGTCTTGCATGAGACCGTCCAGCTCCCTGTGCGGGTTCTGCGCCAATACCAGCAGAACCCCAGGAAGTCGAAAGTCGTGGGACTTCTGCCTTCACTTCGCGACCGCGGCGGTCTGCGAAAATCCAGCAGCCGAGTCTTCTGCGGATGCAGGGTCAATCCAAAGCGCTCCAGTCGCTGACTCAGCACCGCCATCACACGTTGCGCGTCGTCCTGTCGCTCAAATCCGAAGCAACCACCATCCGCATAGCGCACCAGGACGGCTTTGCCTCGCAGACGCGGTTTGACTTCTTCAGCGAACCACAGATCGAGCACGTGGTGCAGATAGACGTTGCCGAGCAATGGCGATAACGTCGAACCTTGAACCGTACCCAAGGACGGCTCGGAAATCTCCTCCCCGTCCCGCACCCCCACATGCAAACATTTGCCGACCAGCCGCAACATCGACCCGTCGGCCACCCGCCTCTGGAGCATCTGCGACAAGAGAGATCGGCTCACGCTGTCCAAGAAGGATGCAATATCAAACTCCAGAATCCAGTTCGCCTCGCCTACACCCACCGCTCGGGTCAGCGCACGGACCGCATCGTGCGCACTGCGACCGGGACGGAAGCCATACGAACAGTCCAGAAAGTCCTGCTCGTAAACCGCTTCCAGCACCGTGCGCAGCGCGTTCTGCACCACCTTATCTTCGATGGTGGAGATGCCGATCGGCCGCGTCCGACCTTTCTCCTTAGGGATGTGCACCCGTCGGATCGGCTGGTGACGATATCGCTTCGTCCGCAGCCGCTCGTGCAGATCCTTGAGATTGCTCTCAAGCTCCTGCCCGTAGTGCTCCTTCGTGATGCCGTCCACGCCAACCGCCGCGTCATTGCGCAGCCGGCCAAAGGCCCCGGCCAGCAGTTCTACGTCGATCAGGTGGGCGAGCGAGTGGAACCTTCCGGCAGGCTCCCGTTTCGCTCTCTCCGCTACCTTGCAAAGTTTCGTTGACATGTCCAGCGACGTCGAAGCGTCGGTCATGTTGCCCTCCGCAAGTTCACATCAGCACGGGCCGCCTTTGCTCGCCCGGGGCCGCGCGCCATGCGTTCCCCGAGGTCACCGCTCATATTCGGCCCTCCGACTCCCTGCTCTGCTTCGCCTGCGAACTCTGGTTCCCCTCGTTCGCACCTACCTCGCACGATCACTCGTGCTGGACAGACAGGGCCTCCCAGATGACTGGTCCATCCTCTTGAGCACGCGCCATGGTCGAACACCCCGCCGGTTGCGCCGTGTCCTCGACCTCTCAAACGGACACAGCGCTGCTGCCTTCAGGAACCACGACGCCTTGGGCAACCGGAACGACGGAAATTACGAAGCTGCATTCCCATGGCTCACACTCTCGCGTACCTACGTATCGCTGCGACAGTTGCCTGCCGCCTCGCAAGGCTCGCTTCCGACCAGCGGGTCTACGCTTTGGCCGGACGGGATTCGCACCCGTTGAACAGATACTCCGAATTTCTGAACGTCGCCGACGACGTTCTTCCCTTCAGACCAGCCTTTCCTGGTCACTTCCGTGGTGCAACCCTCCGAGTATTCGTTTGGCCTGAACCAAACGAAAATCATCGAGCCGATGCCGCGACTTCGACAACGGCACGGTCGAATTCGCGGGAGGGTCGGGAACGCCAGGGCCCAAGGCTGAGTGAGGACGTCCGCGATTGTAATGCGCCACCCAGGTTTTCAGCGTCTGCCGCAGATGCGCTTCCGAGAGCGGAATGAGCCAGTCCAAACATTCACGGCGAAGGGTCCCGAGTACGCGCTCACAAATGGAGTTCGCTTTTGGACTTCTCGGCGGGCTCTTCAGTACGCGCAGACCCAGCCGCTGGATCGACGCATCCACCTCGGCCGAGAAGATGCTGTCGCGATCGTGCAGCAGGTATTCGTATCGCTCCTCGTATCCCACTGCCTCTCGCAGCTGCTGCCGCGTCCATTGCGCAGTCGGATGCGCTGTCACGTTAAAGTGAATCAGTCGACGGCTGTGATGCTCGATGACGACGAGCACGTACAAGACTCGGAATGTGCTCGTCACCGCGACACAGAAATCACAAGCGATGATGGCTCGTGCGTGATTTCGTAGGAAGGTCGACCATCGTTGATCTCCGCGCGGCCGGCCTGGCGCGGGTCGCGGCATGTACTTGGCCACCGTGCGTGGTGACACTTGAAGCCCAAGTTTCAACAGTAGCTCGTTCGCGATGCGCTCTTGACCCCACCCAGGGTTCTCTCGCGCCATCCGGCGGATCAGCTCGCGTAGCTCCTTCGGAATCGGGGGCCGCCCTGACCGACACTTCCACCGCCACCACAGCCGGAAGCCCGCTCGATGCCAGCCAACCAGCGTTTCAGGCCGGACAATCACCAATGCAGATCGCCAGTCGAACCAGCGCGATAGAAACGTCAATGTTACTCGGGGGGCGGCATCGACCCGCTTCGGCTTCACGCCGCGTTCGCGATATAGCGCCAGCTGGCGACGCAGAAACAGAATCTCCGCTTCCAACGATTAACGCGGCCGAAGCAAGAACCCGCACCACTGGAGCAGGTCCCAGGCCAGGCGAACGATGATGGAGAACGCGCTCAGCACGCCGCGATAATGCGATAGTTACGGCAACGGGCCACTCCGAGGGCCACGATCGAGTTTTTGCGGACGACGGCACTCCCGTTATGGCATACTATGCCAACTGGTCGGTCACACAGGGCATTCGCATGGCGACTCGAAATGTTGTCCTGACTGAGCATCAGGAAAAATTGATTGAGGGGCTCGTTAGCTCCGGCCGCTACCAGAACGCAAGTGAAGTGCTGCGCGAGGGGCTTCGGCTCGTGGAGAGACACGAACTGGAAGACAAAGCACGCCTTCAGAATCTGCGTGAGGCGGCGCGGCTCGGTATGGCCGATATCGAAGGCGGTCGCTTCCGCGACTTCAATTCAAGCAACGAGCTGCGAGAGCACTTGGACGCTCTGGCTCGAAAAGCCGCGCGACGGACCACCAAGCGGTGAACGAAGCGAGGCGCCGGTGGACGGTTCGCCTCTCGGCTGCCGCCGAGAGTGATTTCACGCACATCGTTGAATGGACCGTTGAGCATTTCGGTGCTGCGCAGGCGCTCGTGTATGCCGAAACAATTTCTCTGGCGATGGCGGCACTTTCCGAAGGCCCTTCGATTACCGGCGCCCGGGCGCGTCACGAAATTCTAAAGGGCCTTTACAGTCTTCACGTGGCGCGCCAGGGCCGAAAGGGCCGGCACTTCATCATGTATCGCCTTGACCGTTGCAACCCGGACAGGGTGATCGAAGTGCTACGTGTACTGCATGACTCGATGGATCTTCCGCGCCACCTTGATACGAGCGACCAGTAGCGCTGGTCGGATGCGCACTCATCGAGCGCGCATTACGACTTGGAACGAGCCGCTCGCATCGTTGGTACTTCGGTCGGAAGCCCGCTCTGTGCCAGCCGATTTTCGTCTCCGGCCGCACCACTACGAGAGCGCCACGCCAATCGAAACAGCGTGACAGTAACGCCAACGTCACTCGGGTTGTCGCCCCCCCCTCGGCTTCACCCCGCGTTCCCGATACAGCGCCAGCTGCCGCCGCCGAAAGAGTATCTCCGCCCACGCTGATCGTCGTATCTCGATCCAGAACTACGTCGTTCGACTTATTGGACAGTACGGGGTGGAACGATCGGCGGAGCGGACGGTGCTGGCGCGTTGATCGAGGAGGCGTTCCCACCATACTTTTCGATCAGTTCCCACTTCCTTTCATGAGCTCCATCAGCCGCGCTTCGCTCACCGCTCTGCTCCCACCGGACCACACCTGGGTGAGTAGGCCGGTGGCTTACGCCGGCCTACTCACCCAGGCAATTTGCCAGCCCCGGTATCAGGGTTGCAAGATTGCAATCGTGCATTTGGCGAGCGGTTGTTCGCGGCTCCGGCATCGACGCTTGGGGCTCAGCCAAAGCACCATGCGAGCGCCGACCAGACTACGTCCCGGCATCGAGCGGGTTCGCCCCCTTCCCCTGCAACCAATAATCAAACCAAGCGAGGTTGCGGCGGTATGCATCCATGAGCAGCGCGGGCTCGGTCAGGCCATGACCACTGCGCGGATACATGATCAACATGGACGGAACTCGATGATGCTGGAGGGCGTGATAGAACATCCTGCACCCTGCAGCCAGCGATGAGTTCACGCCGCATTCCAGATAGATCGGCGTCCTCATCTGGTGGGTTCGATGCAAAGGCGACTGCTCGATCGCCAGCTGCAAATGCTCGGGTGAATAAGGATGGTCGAGTCCTTGCATGTGGCGGCTGAGCTTCGCAAAGGCCGATATGCCTGAGTTAAATCGCCCACCGACAATGTCGAGCAGCGGATCGCCCGCCGACAACGCCTTGAAACGGTGAGTAAGCGCAGGCGCAAGCGAAGTCAGGTAACCGCCATAGCTCAAACCCATCATGCCCAGTCGTTCCGGATCGGCCTCGCCGCGACGGATAAAAAGATCGACGCCGTCGAGTACGTCCTGCACGCCATTCACCCCCATGCTCCGCTCAGAGCCGAGCGCCTCGTGAAAATCTTTGCCGTATCCGGGACGTCCGCGCGTATTGATTGCCAGAACGACGTAGCCGCGCTGAGCCAGAAGCAGCGCCGGATATTGATTCGTGAAATTGAACTCGAGCGTCGCCATGCCCGGCCCGCCCTGCACCCACACTACCAGTGGATAACGCTTGTCCTTGCGAAAGTCAGCAGGCCGCAGCACAGCTGCCTGCACCTGCCACTTGCCGTCAGAACTTGGCCAAGAGACAAGCTCCACAGAAGGCCGGGTGAATTTTTCGAACTCGGGATTGGCGGTGAACACCTTTCGCGCCGCGAATGGCTGCATCGTCGCGGTGTATATTTCCTGGGGTTGGACAGGCGATTCCCTCGTGTAAGCAATGCGCGAGCCGTCCCCTGAGAAAGAGAATGAGCGATACAAATGCGTCGTGTCTGGCGTCAGTCTCTCCACCGCGCCTGTCCGCACACTCAATTTGAACAGATGATATGAAAACTGCAGCGACCCGGAGAAGTACAGCGCATTCCCGCCAGGGGACCAACGCAACAGCTTCGCACCCGCATTCGACATCGCCCGCCATTCGTCTCCAAGAAAGCGAGGCGATCCACCATCAACGCTAACCACTGCCGGCCACGCTTGCTGCAACCAATCCTCCACGCCGTTCTGCGTGAGGAAGGCGATCCAACGACCGTCCGGCGACCACATCGGTTGGGCCTCGCGTCCAGGCATTGCGACCAGTGAGCGCAGCGCCCCAGTCTTACGGTCCACGATGTATAGATCCGCCCGCATGTACGAGCTGTAGCTGGCATCCCCAGCCGCAGTGATCGCCAGTCGGCTCGCATCGGGCGCCCAGTCGAAATCCAGCACGTTGAGCGAAGGCGGCGTCAGACACTGCGTCTCAGCCGTGGCCGGCCTGACCGTGCACAGCCTCGCCGCTTTCGCACGAGTCCACTCTCCCAACCATTCCAGATCCACACGAACGCCATGCAGCGCCTGCTCTTCTGCGGGCGTCTCGGATGCACCGGCCGTGAACGCCAGGAACTGGCCGTCCGGCGACCACTTCAAACCCGCAGGCAGATTTCCCGCACGTGTTCCATCGATGCCGGCGAGCACTGGAAGGTTCAATTTCAGAGGCCGCGAGACGAAGTCCGCGATGGTCGTAATCCACAAGCCAGGCTCGGCACCGTTGTCCGAGAAGTACGCCAGCGTCCTGGAATCGGGAGACCATCGAGGCGATAGCGCGGAGCCGGCCATCTTCAAGTTGTGAGTCAGCTGCCTCGGCGACGCTCTACCGTCGCTGGCTGTTACGTAGAGATCCAGGGTTCTGAGATTCTTCGCCGAATCGATGTGCTCCAGCTGGAAGGCAATCCACTGGCCGTCAGGCGACATCGCCACGCTGTCGAAATGGCCGGATCCACGCACGGAGACGAGATTCTCAACCGAGATATCGACAGCCGCCGCGCTGCTCACCGGGGTCATCGGCGTACCCAGCGCAAAGCTCGTTGCCAGAGTCAATAGAATGCGCCTGAGCGCCGAGACAGCGGGAGAACACGAACTCTGAAGGGGCGCGATCGAGCTGCTTTTTGGTGAAATCATTACTGCGGCTCAGCAGGTACTACCAATTACGGGTTACTTGCAAAGACGCGTAACGCCCGACGGGGTTTGCGTTGAAGGCGTCATACAGCAAGCCCATCGTTCCACCTGAGAACTTGGGCGGCGAACGGTCGAGCAGATTGGCGACGCTCAGCCCCACTCGGAAGCCACGCAGAACCGACCAGGCCTGCGGCGCCGAGCCGTCGAAGCTCAAGTTCAGATCCAACGTCGTCCACGAGGCCATCCTGGATGCGGGCGTCGAGTAGCTATCGATATAGTTGTCCACATAGTTCAGCGCAAGAAACATTCCATACGCGCCTCGATTCAAACCTGCCGATGCGCGAACACGCAGATCCACAGGCTTGCCGACATCGTTGAACATGCTGTGTGCCGTGCTCGTCGGCGTCATCTTGCGCTCGTGATCGAGCGTATAGGTTGCGTTTACTCCCCAGCTGAATTGGCCTGACCACAATCCATTGCTGCCGTTGATGCCGTTGATGCCGAGATCGATTCCTCGCACCTGCTCGACTGCAATATTGGTCACGCGGTTGTCGAGGAGGCTCAAATCTGGAAACGCCTCTAGCAGCGCCTGCGTCGCTGGATCCCAATGCCGACCGGTCAAATTCAGAACTGCTCCGCTGTTGTTCGCAGCAAGAAACTGAGCGATCTGCTGCTCGGTCGGGTCGAGTGTAATGGCAGCTCCGTACTCGCTTCGTCTAACCAGAGCCAGATCGATGTTCGAAGCGGGAACGGGCTGATCGATGCGCTTGTCGTAGTCGATCGAATAGTAAGACAAGGACACGCGCGTCGAGGGAGCGAATGGCAACACGTAATCGAAACCCATGCTCCACGTTTCAGCCTCCTCCGGCCCGATGTCGGGATCGTTGCCGAGCATCCACAGCAGAGGCGCCGTTGCACCCGGCTGGTCCGGACTGACGACATCCAAGATGTAAACGCTCGCCGCGTTCCTGCGCTCGGTCATCGCAGGCGCACGGAATGCGGTGGAGATGGCGCCACGAACCGTTAGCGCATCGTAAGGCCGCCAAACGATGCCCGCCTGCGGATTGAAAGTGCTGCCCACATCGCTGTAATTGTCATAGCGAGCCGCAAGCGAAAGTTCCAGCCTGCGCAACCCAGGGCGCCCGCTATCCGCCACGAATGGAACGAGCAGCTCACCAAACGCCGACCAGAGGCTGCGATCGCTGCTCGCCCCATTCGTCACCATCGCCCCCGCCGAGCTGAACTGCAGATCCCAGGCGAAGCGCTCGTCCCTTGCCTCCACGCCAATCGCTGCCCGAGGCGTGATGGCCCCGATCGAGAGCAGAGCCCCATCCATCACTGCCGAGAGCGATGAGAGCTTCGTGCGGAATGAAGTTCGCGTGCTGCTGGCCGAGGTATAGCCCGGCCCGAAGATTTCCTCCTCACCCAAACCCGGATTGATGGCCTCACTGTGAGATCCCGTCAGAGTAAGCTTCCAGTCGTGCGCCAGATCCAAGGAAGCGCCGAGCGAGCCGCCATACTGCTCGCTGCGAGCGATGTCGATGCTGGCGCTGTCCTGGTCGACGCCCACGTAACGAAACAGCTGCCGGAACTCCGAATCCCGCTTCATGTAGTAGCCGTCCGCGATCAGCTCGATTCCCTCGGTGAGATCGTATCGGCCAGAAAGCATTGCCGAATGACGCAACATGTCGGGTTGGTACGACATGCCCACGTAGTGAATTGCGGCACCCGGCGGCGCTTGACTCGCCAACAATCCTGTTTCGGCGGTATCCAAAGCCTGATCACGCGCGTAGTCGTACGCGACCACGAATCCACCGCGCTCGAAGTCGCGTCCGTAAACCTGGCTGAGTTGCAAGCGTTCGCCTCCGTCATATTCGGTCGGGCTGCCGAATGAGACTTGCGTCTGCGCGCCCTCGAACTCGCGCCGCGTTACTACGTTCACGACACCCGCAACTGCGTCCGCTCCATAGACGGAGGATCTACCGCCCGTGACGACTTCCACGCGCTCGATCATCGCCAACGGAATCGCTCCGATGTCTACCACCCGGCCACTCGCACTCGGAGCGCGGCGCACGCCGTTCAGCAGCGTCAACGTCGATTGAGGACCCAGTCCGCGCAAGTCCACGGCGGTGACACGCTCGCGGAAGTTGTCTTGCGAAGCGACCGAGCCGCCAGAAGCATACACCGTGGCGGGATCAATACTGTTGAAGGCCTGCGGCAGACTCCTGAGCACATCTTCGATCTTGGTGTATCCGGACGCCTCGATATCGCTCCTAGTAATCGTGAGAGTCGGGGTAGGCAACTCCTTGGCGCCGCGAATGTTAGTTCCAGTGACCACGAGTTCCTCGAGCTCCACCATCGACATGCTCGCCGGCGACTCCACAGCATTGTCTTCACCTGATGCAGCATTGCGTACCACGGATCCGCCGTCTGCCTGCGCAACCCTCACGCCCATCGCGTGCCACGTGGAACTGATTGGCTGGATCGCCGCCGCATTCACCGACTCGATTGCCACCGCATCCTCCGAGATCGCGCGATACTTCAGCCCCGTCCCTTGCAGCAGCAGCTCCAACGCTTCACGCGCCGTCTTCTCACCCGACGCACCAGGCGACGTACGCTCCACGAGATCTACACTCGCGGTCATGATCTGAATGTCCGCCTGCTCCGAGAACTTCAGCAGCGCGGCGGAGAGTGACTGCGGCGGAATCGTGAAGGGTCGGCGAGTTTCGAGATCGGCTGCCGAGGCGATGCTTATCGCGGCCAGCGTGGTGACTGCGATGGCGAGTGCGGACCGGACCGCTGATGCGACTGCTGTTGACTTGTTCATGGCTCCCCGTCTTCTTTTAGTGTGGTCGATCCGCGCATCGGATCGACTTCTCTGCAGGTATAGACGGGGACGTCGGGAAATCTGGAACCGCGACTCGCGGCGATCACTCGCGAGGTGCGATGACGACTCGGCGTGGATCGGTGCGATCGACGGTGACGGGGAAGATGACTTGGATACCCTGCAGCCAGTCATCGACGCTGTCATCGAACACGGAGCCAGTAAACTGCAGGTCTTGAAGCGAAGGATCGCTGACCACAATCTCGCGCGGCGAGTAGCGATTCAAGCTTGCGACGACGACGCGCAACGGCTCGCCTTCGAAACGCAATTGGCCACGGCGCCAGGCGGTGGCAATCGATGTACTGACCTGCACGGGATCGGGTGAGAGTTCACCACGATCGTATCGCACCCGCTCGCCGGCCTTCGCACGGACGACACCGCCAGCCGCGCCGTTCGCGCTCTGCACTTCCACTACGCCCTCAGCCACCACCACCGATACCGCGTCGCCTTCACGGCGCACGGAGAACGCGGTGCCGACGGCTCGCACAGTCACCGGACCGGATTGCACGATGAACGGACGCTCAGGATCCTTCTGTACGCGGTAGAAGACTTCACCTTCATCGGCGATGACGAGCCGGCGTTCGGGCGTGAAGTCGAGAGCGACACTCGTCGCGCCACCAAGCTCGACGCGTGAGCCGTCGGGTAGCACGGCGAACTGCTGCTCGCCGCGCGAGGTAGCGATGCGCTCGACGGGATCGAACAGTGCGAAGTGTCGGTCGACAAGCATCAGCGTTGCGATGCCGAGTACGACGGCCGCAGCCGCCGACAACCAATTCGTCGCTCGCCGGGTGCCACCGTGATGGCGCTGCTGGCTCGCCGCTGAACTGCTGGATAATCGGTTGCGCTCGCTACGCTGCGGCGAGACTGGCGCGTCGCAATCGCAGGCACCCGATGTCGAGTCAACCGCCGCTGGCGCCAACTCTTCCGGCCGTGGCCAGGGCGGCGACTTCACCTCGCCGACGACATCCCACAACTGCTGCACCTCATCGAATGCGCGGCGATGCGCCGGTTCTGCTTCGATCCAGGCCAGCCATGCCACATGATCGTCCGTGGTCGCATCGGCCGCGCGCACGCGCAGGAACCAGTCGGACGCTTCGCCGAACAGCTCCGCATCGGTGTCCGTTGACTTGTTCATGCGCGACCTCCTGTCTTCGCCCCAGCGCCCGGTACGGCTTCGAGTGCTTGCCGGCAGCACGCCAGCGCCTGGGTGATGTACTTGCGCACCATGCGATCGCTCACGCCCATGCGGGTTGCGACCTCGGCGATCTCCACACCGGCGAATCGATGCAACAAGAATGCGTAGCGTGGCTTCGGCGCCAATTCCTCCAGCGCCGCGGCCACTCGGCGCAAGGCTTCGTCCGCAACCGCGACTCGGTCCGGAGTGATCTCGTCCACCTGCACGTCGAACAACGGATCGCGACTCGAGGACTGCCGCACCTTCGCCGAGCGCAGCCGATCGGTCGCAATGTTGAACGCCGTCCGGAACAGATACGTGCGCAGGTAACTCACCGCATCCATGCGATCGAGCTGCAGAAGCCGCACATACGCCTCCTGCGCCACGTCCCTCGCCTCCTGATCCGACCGCAAACGGGCACGCAGCAACTGCACGAGCGACGCATTGTGCTCGTGAAAGAGGCGCGCAAGCTCGGAGCCGGCGCTCGCCTTTTCAGGCGGCTCCGGGTCGGATGCTGGCTCAGCGGCGGTGTGTGGATCAGTCATTGCTCATGGGGCCGCACGATGGACTGGGCCCCGCAGAGGTATAGACGGGCGAGCCAGGAGTTCCGGAACTCGGCCGCCCCGTTGTGATGCGCAGAAATTCCTCCAGGCCGTTCTCGGCTGGATCGATTTGTTCACGCGCGCGCCAGCGAGTACTTGTCTGTGGCGAACTGCCAGCTAAGCGGCAGCGGGGAGCACAACATCCTCGTCCACCTCGACACCGAATAAGAAGCCGATCTGTTGAGCGATGCGCCGGCTGCCGAAGCGAGGGTTCCGCTGTTTCATTTCGACGATCACTGCAATCAGTTCTGGACTCGGCCCCTTCGGGCCGGGCTTCCGCCGCCGGTTCGACGCGAAGAGCAAGCGATACTTACGATTCACCAAGGCTCGGTGGAACGCCATGAGTGTCGCCGGCTTCAGCACGATGGCCGAACGCAGCAAGCGAGCAGGACGCATCAAACCGGCGCAGAGACTGGCGATGATGCGGTCGATCAGCCGCAGATTCGGTGCCCTGACCCGCGACCGATTCAAGATCAAAAGCTGGTGCCTCAGCAGCAGCGACTCTGAGAGAACAGACCGAGCACCGTCAGGGAGCAGCAGCCTGCCAATCGTCGCAATGAGATGGATGGCGAGAATGGCCAGATCACGCATCCAGCCATGCTAACGATCGGCGTCGGCGGCGCAAGACTTGGATCGTCGCGCTGTCTATGCGATAAATTCGGATTCGCCACACACACCTCCAGATCCGCCCGCCGCTTGAGCTCAAACTCATGCAGCAGGTTCGAAGCGACGCGATAGACATACGCAAGCGGCTCGCGAATCAGATCCTTGCGATCCAGCCTCAACAGCCGCACGTACGCCTCCTGCGCCAGATCCCGGGCATCCACCCCCGCCCGCGCCCGCCTGGCGAGGAAGCGCACGAGATCCTCGCCCATGTTGGTGGCGATGTGCTCGACAAATGGATCGGCGGACGTCGGTTTCACTCTACGGTCGGGCGGCTGGCCTACTTGCTCGGGTTCTTGCCCCCGCGCACCTTAGCGGGTGCGCAGGGTCGGTCAACCGTATGAGTGGGGATTGGGGAAAAGCGGGTACCTGGGGCCCGCCTGGGTAGCGGGACACACATACATATATGTGTAGTCAGCCGGGTGGCATCTCGACGCCTGGGCATAGGGTGCGTACTTGTCTGCGCGCCGCCGACATTCACTCTCCGTTCGAGAGCCGTATCTGCTGAACCGCGAGCGGCACGCGAGTTCGGCGGAGCTCCAGTTCGGGCGGCTGCCTTCCGGAGATGATTGCTGCCATACGCCGCATGTTCCCATCCTCGGGGCGGGACAGATGAACGTACGGCTCGCCAAACAATCCGAATTCCGCCACCAGATACCTGCCGTCCCGCGGACGGGCGCGAACAGACACTCCAGCGCCGCTGCTGAGTGTCTCTCCTCGCTTCAAATCCCTGTTATGAGCATCGTTGCGTTCGTTGCCAGAGGCAGCGCCGCCGAACACAGGATGAAACACCGTATCGCGATAACGCACCTTGAGGCCGTCCGCGGGCACAGCCCCCCAGGCTTCCAGGCTGATCCGGTATCTGCCCGCTCGTGGGCTCGCGATCTCCAAGAATTTTTTCGATCCCGGCCACAGATCGGCCGCCATGCGAATGACGGCAGGGTCGGCCTGGCCTGTGACATAGAAAATCGCGAGCGCAACGTTGGTGCCGCTGATTTGCTCGTCGTCCGCCATGGCCACCTCCGCGGTCAACCTCGATGTTCCCTCCGGAACATCCACTTCATAGAACAGTGGCGTCAACGTCGGCGGCAACCGCGCCTCCGTTTCGTTTTGCGCTCCAATACCCATCAGCTCGATGCTGGATCGCTTGATGGCTCCCATCTGGTTTCGAAACTGCAAGCTCGCGGCCCCCTGCTCCCCAGCAACAGTGCTTCGAGCACCGATCGAAGTCACACGGAAAGCAGCTTCGGCGCCCCGCGCTGGCTGACTTTCCTCGGGATCGTATTCTGGTGGAGTGTACCCATCCTCATAGGACATCCAGATCTGCCATACGCCCGGCTCCGGATTCGCGAACGTCTGGTCATAGCGCTCGCGCGAGCTCTGTGGCAAGACCCAGGGTGCCGCGAAGTCATCGACTGCACCACCCTTTTGAATCTCGCCGCGCGGACGGGAGCCGTGTGGCGTCAGCGCGGACAGAGTCATGCGTTTACCACCACGCTGCTCCACTTCCACTCGCAAAGCTGTCGCACCCTCTGGTACGTGACCATAGACGATCCCGTGACCTGGTCTTGGAACACTGCGCTTGATCGCGACCGTATAGCCATTCTCCGGCCCCAGCTGTTCGGCGGCGATCACCGTACACATTACGCTGTGCGCGACCAGTTCCAACGTCGGGTCGATCAGGTCCAGAATCGCGCTGTAGGAACCAGACGCTCCAGTCGCTATAGATATCGGGATCTGCACTGGAACGTTCAGCGGCAAGCGAACCTCGCTCAATGTCGACGCGAATGCTTTGCGCTCGTTGCCCTTCCAACGCAGCCAATACGACAGAGGTACCTCAGGACCGCTCGTCCGCGTGATCGTAATCACGCGATTGCCCTTCTGGCTCGGCCCCCAGCCGATACGCTCATACAAGCCACGCCCCACATGAGCAGGTGTGAGCCGATCGCTGAACGGTGTGCGTACTGGCGCTTGCACCTGAAAGGCACTCGGAGTGTGCTGCTTCAACTTCTGCAACGCGTTCCACGCCTGCTGCACCTGAATCAGGCCATGCCCTTGTACTCGAGCTTCGACACCATCGAGAAACTTCGCCGTCGAGAACAGGGCCATGCGCAAGCGAGCGGGATCGTAGGGAATGCCAGCCTGCTTCGCTGCGCTGATGAGAAGCGCACCATGTCCAGCCGCGTTGGGAGTGGCAGCCGAAGTGCCTCCGGAAATTCCGAGCCATGACGGCGCGTCGAAATACGGACTTGCCATGTCCCCTGGATGTGAAGGCTTCTGAACGCTCAACGTGCCGGTCACGCCGAGCAGGTCGGGTTTCAGAGCACCATCGAATGCCGGACCAAACGATGAGAACGGCGCGGGAGTGTACGCCAGTGTGGGAACCAAGCCGTAATTCGCTTGCCAGGATTCGCGGGGAATATAAGCGCCAACCGTTATCGCATCCGAGGAGGGCCGGACTGAATCGGCAAACAGCCCTTCTCCGGGACCGGCGTTCGAGGCTGCTTGAAAATACGCTTTGGGATAGCGCCGGCTGAGCCGATCGAGCAGCTGGCCGAAGAATTGCGAGCGTTGCGCCGTCCAATGTCGCGAGTTTTCATACGTCGTCGAGCTCGACAGAAGATCGACGCGCGGATCGCGGAACAACCGGACCACGGGCATCACCTTCTCGTACACATCGTCGTTCTCGTACGAGTTCCTGCTTGCCAAGGAGCTCATGCAATCAACGACGATCCATTGCGCGGCAGGCGCGACGCCCTCCGCCAGGCTCCCCAGAAAATTGTGGCCAACCGCCACACTTGCACACATGTCCCCGTGTGTCATGTGGCCTTCGGTTCTGGCCGTGATGGCGCGAGAAGGCACATCCACTGCAACCATCACCGTACGCGAATCACCCGCCGGCATTTGAGCCACGACAGGCCGATGAGGATCGGTCGGCAACTTCGGAAGCGGGATCGGTGCGCCAATCCGCTCGCCGCCTCGCTCGTCCGTCCCATGCTCATAGAACCAGACTTGCGATTGCGGCACGTTCCAAAGCAGTGTCAGCCGGCTGACGCCCATCGCGAACTGATTGGTCGGCACCTGCGCCACCCGCAGCTCGCCGGCCGCGGACCTGACATCTGCTGGCAAAGCGAAGCGCCGATCTTTGAATGTCACATACCCCTGAACATCAGGCGTCACGAGCGTAGTACTCAGCCAGGCATGCGAAGCGACGGCCGTGGTCGCATCGATCGATCTTCCTGACGGCGGCAACATCACGTAGTCACGAATCTTCGGTACTCTTCGCCCCTCCAGCGAGTAGGCAACCTGCAACGATGGATTTCGCAGATCGATCGCCTCGTTACTTCCGATCACGACGCCGCGACCATCATAGGTGGGGTACGCCTCTTTGAACTGTACGGACTCGGTGACCGAAGCACCTGTATAGGGATTGTCGCGTGGCGTGAACGCGTCCGGAGCGATGCCCGGTTTGCGATGAACCGGTGAGTTGCCATCAGCGTTGGCGCTCAACGTGTGAAAATCGCCCATGATGAACGGCAGGCTCACCGCGCTCCACTCGGGCCACTTCAAGACATCCTCGACGCGTGCAATAGGAACGCGCAGATACAACATATCGACGTCCGACTCCACGGCGATCACTTCCACACCGTGCGACTTCGCACGCTTCTCCATGTCGGCGCTGCGGCCCTCGAGGGCGAGCAGCAGCATACTCAAGTCCTTCCCTCCGCCAGCAAGGCGCTGTGTAAGAACGATTCGGCTCGCAGGGCTGAGCTCGAGCGCTGTCGTCGGCTGCGCGACACAGAACACTGCAAGAAATGACAATACGGTGTGCTTGATACGGCTTGGATTCATTGGACAGCTCAAGAGGCAAAGCCACATCGGCGCACCGTGAAGTGCGCACCGATGAAGCGCCTTTTTCAGGTATGTTTAACGACCGAAGCGAGGTAGCGGCCGAGACTCATAGTTCTCGTGCATGGTCACGTGCTCATTGAATCCGGCTCGCGCTGCGCGCTACCAACGCGCTCCCAACTGCACGCTGAGGAAACGACCCCTTGGCTCTGCGTTCACGCCGTCAAACAAGAATCCGTGCTCGTTGGCAACGTATGGGGGTTCGCGATCGAAGACGTTGATCGCGCTCAGGCTGAGGGTAGCTGCCGGCAGCAAGCTGCCCGCCCGGCGACTGAAACGGTACTGCAGCGTCATGTCGACGGTCGTCCACGACGCGACCCGGGAGCGTTGCTCCGAGACGCCGCCCGACATAGTGCGTGCATCCCGGTAGTTATCAGCGTAGTTAAGATAGCTCGCTGCAATCCAAGCGCCATGCGTCCATGACACGCCTGAACGCACTCGCAAATCTACCGGCCGCCAGACGTCGTTCATGGCAATGATCTCAGGTGCGTCCGGTATCAGTTGCTCGCGACTATCGATGAGATATGTTCCAGCCACCTGGAGGGCCCATTGTCCGATGGTGCTATCGAGCGCATAGGAGCTTGAGAAATCGATGCCGCTCATCCGAACCTCGGCGAAATTGCGCAGCCTGTTATCGACGATTGCGCCGATGTTGCCCGGCGGAATCTCTATGCACTGGAGGGGCACGAACTCAGCCGTGTAGCACTCAGCTCTCGGATTCGAGAGCCATCCGGATACAGTCGAAGCGTCCGGATTGCGACCGACCACGAAATCGTAGGTTGGATCGACGAGCGCCTGGAACAGGGCATGAGCTGGCACGGGAGTTCGAATGCGATCCGTGTACTGCGTATCGAAGTACGTAGCTGAGACTTCTAGACCGCGCAGCGAGTCAGGGAATGAAATCCAAGCCTACGGTCCAATTCTTCGACTCCTCTGGCGTCAATGCAGCGTTGTTGCCAAACAGAATCATCGCGGTCGTGCGTTCACCGGAGGTGTCCGGGAGGGGAAAAACATTGAGATTGTTGCCCGCCGTGTTGAGTTGGCTCTGCAACGGCGCTTTGAACGACGTGCCCCAGGTTGTGCGCACGTTCAGCGCACTCCTCGGCGCCCAAGACAAGCCGACCTTTGGGTTGAAGCTCGAGCCGAAGTCGCTGTATTTCTCGTAACGCCCAGCGATCGTCAGGTCCAGGCGCTGAATACCGGTTCGACTGTTCGACGCACCGATCACAGGAACGGAAACTTCGGCGTACGCCGCGGAAACATCTCGTTCGAGGTCCACTCTGGCCCGCCCGAACGCTGGCAGGTCCGCAAACTCCTCCTTGCGAAACTGACCGCCGACTGCGAACCGGACCTGGCCCCCAGGCGCCCTCATCAGAGGACCGTCCGCGACCACTTCCGCACCTCCAAGCTGCGAGCGGTTGCCCCACGCATAGTTATAGGCGCCGGTAGTCACACCATCGGCCTGGTTGCGATCGAACATACCGGAAAGGCGCGCCTGCCAATCATGCTCAAAGTCGATGTTGAGTCCGAGCGAACCGCCGTATTGCTCTACCGCTGAGCGCGACTGATCGGGTACCCGGTCGGTGAAGGCGCTCGTGCGACCGCTCTTGCGCGATCCATAAAAGAAGTCGGCCACAAACTCGAGTCGATCGGAAAGGCGCTGCGAAATGAGGGCGAAGGCGCCATGCCTTTGCTGATTCGGAATCAGTGCTGGCTCGAAGAACCCGCCGATAGGCTGGAAGACGTCCCGATCGCTGCCGAGAAGATCGGTCCGCTTGAAATATTCGTAACCGATTAGCACCTGCCCAGTATCGGTCGCATGCCCCAGCATCTGCGAGGCCTGGATTTCGTCATGGTCGCCTTCCGTGACCGATCCATATCGCACACGCGTCTCCACCCCGGAGAAGTCCTCTCTGAGGATCATGTTGACCACACCGCCGACCGCATCGGAGCCATAGAGCGCGGACGCACCATCCGTCAGCACTTCGACACGCTCAATCGCACTCAGAGGAATTAGCGAGACATCGACGAAGGCGCCGCTACCGGTGGCGGCCAGCCGACGCCCATTGACGAGCGTTAGGGTCGCATCGGTGCCCAGACCGCGCAGATTGATTCCGCTGCCTTCGAAAGTAAGATCCGAGCCGATGCCGCCGTTAACCGTCGACATCGTTACGTCTGAAACGCTGCTCAGGTTTTGCGGAAGACTCCTCAGTAAATCCTGCGTCGTCGAGTAGCCGCTCCGGTCGATTGCTTCGCGATCGAACGTAATCACCGGCGACGACAGATTCTGCGCGCCACGAATGTGGCTGCCGGTGACAATCAGCTGCTCGATCTCGATCTTCTGTCCGTCTGTGGAGATGAGCGAGTTGTTCGCGTCGCGTCGTTCTGCCTCCCTCCGGTCGGAGTCCGTGCGCGCACGCTCCGAGCCATCCGCCTGCGCCAACCGCAGACTCGTCCTCTGCAACGACTCCTCCGCAGCTGACGAACTCTGCATTTCCGACGCCGCCTCCTCCGTCGCCGGCCGAATCGCCACGGTGCGCTCATTGATGAACTGGTACCGCAAGCCCGTACCGTGCAAAAGCGCTTCGAGCGTCTGCTCAGGAGACAGATTCGCGGCGCTGCCTTTCGTGCTCAGCGTCGCTGCGAGCTCGGATCGATAAACGACTTGCAGCTTCGTTCGCGTGGCGAACTCATCGAGTGCGGCCGCGAGCGATTGGGGCGCAATCGGACCGACCAGCAGCGCGTTTGCAACGTGCGCTTTCGGGCCAGCACTCAAGCGGACACCCACGCATTTCTCTCCGACATTGGAACAAATCCGCTGACTGACTCCACATCGCGACCACTACGCTGCTCTTCAGATTGGAGAGCAGCCGTGACCTACCCGCGCAAGACACTCATCTGCCTGCAAGACACGCCC
>JAEZLB010000235.1 GCA_023435945.1 Pseudomonadota bacterium
GGTCAGGTCGAGCAGTTTCCCAAGATGGAAGGTCGCCAGATGGTAATGGTGCTGGCGCCCAAGAAGAAAAAGTAAGTCCCAAGAGAGTTTTATCGGCTGCGTCAGCGGCCGGTAAAAAGCAGGCCCGCAAGGGCACTGCCTAATAAGTGAGAGCAGGCATCCAAGAGCAGCGCAGTTGCTGCCACCTGCAATCATCAAAAAACGGAGCTGTCTTTAGACAGATTGTGTCATGCCTAAAATGAAGACCAAGAGCAGCGCGAAGAAACGCTTCCGCGTGCGCCCGGGTGGTACCGTTAAACGCGGTCAGGCTTTCAAACGCCACATCCTCACCAAGAAAACCACCAAGAACAAACGTCAATTGCGCGGTGCAGTGAGCGTCCATGATACCAACATGGATTCCATCCGCTCGATGATGCCGTTCGCTTAAACCTCACACTAAGGAGTAACCATGCCTAGAGTTAAACGTGGGGTCACAGCACGGGCCCGTCATAAAAAAGTTCTTGATCAAGCCAAAGGCTATCGTGGCCGTCGCAGCAAGGTATTCCGTGTTGCCAAGCAAGCAGTTATGCGTGCTGGCCAATACGCTTACCGCGATCGTCGCAACAAGAAACGCGTATTCCGCGCACTGTGGATTACCCGTATCAATGCGGCATCCCGTGAACATGGTCTGACCTACAGCGTGTTCATGAATGGCTTGAAAAAGGCAGCTATCGAACTGGACCGCAAGGTACTGGCCGATATGGCAGTTACCGACAAGGCAGCATTTGCCGCCATCGTCAATCAGGTAAAGGCCACCATCGCTGCGTAATTGTTTGCAAGCCTCGCTCCCCGCGAGTGAGGCTGCCGTTACTTTTCTGGCGGGGCAGAGGTCATTACCTGTGCCCCGTTTTATTTTCGGCTGATGCAGCAGGAATTTCGCATGAACTCGCTAGAACAAATCGTTGAACAGGCTCAGAGTGATTTTGTCGCCGCGTCGGATGTGGCTGCGCTGGAAAATGCCAAGGCAAAATACCTGGGCAAGACCGGTCAGATTACCGAGCAGATGAAATCGCTGGGTCAGTTGGCCCCCGAAGAGCGCAAGGCGCGTGGCGCCGTCATCAATGAAGCCAAGCAGCAGATCGAAGCCGCGCTGACCGCGCGCCGTGATGCGCTGGCGAATGCGCAGATGCAGGCGCGCCTGAACGCAGAAGCCATCGACGTAACGCTGCCCGGCCGTGGCCGCGGTATAGGCGGCATCCATCCGGTGATGCGTACCTGGCAGCGCATAGAACAGATTTTTGGCTCTATCGGTTTCGGCGTGGCTGACGGCCCGGAAATCGAGAACGACTGGTTCAACTTTACTGCGCTCAATAGCCCGGAGAATCATCCTGCGCGTTCGATGCAGGACACCTTCTATATCGACGGCAAGGATACGCAGGGAAAACCCTTGCTGCTGCGTACGCACACCAGTCCGATGCAGGTGCGTTATGCGCGCATGAACAAGCCACCTATCAAGGTAATCGCGCCGGGGCGTACTTATCGTGTTGACTCCGATGCGACGCACTCGCTCATGTTCCACCAGGTGGAGGGTTTGTGGATCGCGGAAGACATCAGCTTCGCCGATCTGAAGGGCGTGTATCTGAATTTTGTGAAGGCATTCTTTGAAACGGATGACCTGCAGGTGCGTTTCCGTCCATCGTATTTCCCCTTTACCGAACCGTCGGCAGAGATTGATATCGCCTTCGGCAGCGGGCCGCTGAAAGGCCGCTGGCTGGAAGTCTCGGGAGCAGGGCAGGTGCACCCGAATGTGATTCGCAACATGGGCCTCGATCCTGAGCAGTTCGTGGGCTTCGCGTTCGGGTCCGGCCTGGAACGCCTGACCATGCTGCGTTATGGCATCAGCGATCTGCGCTTGTTCTATGAAGGCGATCTGCGTTTCCTGAAGCAGTTCAATTAATACCGAATGAGGAGCGGCCGCATGTGCTTCTCCTGTAATGTTTCCAGGGTTTGACTATGCAATTTTCCGAAAGCTGGCTGCGTACCATGGTTGATCCGAAGATGACTTCGGATGAACTGTCCCATTTGCTGACCATGTCCGGCCTGGAGGTCGAAGAGGTTGAGCCGGTTGCGGCTCCCTTTACCAACGTGGTGGTGGCACAGGTGCTGGAAGTCGCCAAGCATCCGAATGCCGATCGCCTGAATGTATGTCAGGTCGATGCCGGTACCGGCACCTTGCTGAATATCGTATGCGGCGCCTCCAATGTGCGTCCGGGTCTGAAGGTGGCTTGTGCGATGGCGGGCGCTGTGTTGCCGCCGGGCGATGATGGCAAACCTTTCGAAATCAAGGTGGGCAAGCTGCGCGGCGTGGAATCGCAGGGCATGCTGTGCTCGGCGCGTGAGCTCAAGCTCTCGGAAGAAAACAGTGGTTTGCTGGAACTGCCGGACAATGCGCCGGTGGGACAGAATTTCCGTGATTACTACCAGCTGAACGACCTGAAGTTTACGATCAAGCTCACTCCCAACCGTGCTGATTGCCTGTCTGTGTTGGGTGTGGCCCGCGAAGTGGCGGCATTGACCGGCAGCGAATTAAAGGTGCCGAGCAATGCACCGGCTGAGCCGACCTTGAACGAGAAGCTGCCGGTGAAAATCGCTGCCCCCGATCTGTGCGGACGATTTTCCGGCCGCATCATCCGCGGTGTGAATGCTCGCGCTGCAACGCCTGAGTGGATGAAGCGCAGGCTGGAGCGTAGCGGTCAGCGCCCGATTTCGGCATTGGTCGATATTTCTAACTACGTGATGCTGGAACTGGGCCGTCCTTCCCATATTTTTGATCTGGACAAGGTCAAGGATGGGC